>JBEAOJ010000086.1:0-8365 GCA_041164985.1 Verrucomicrobiota bacterium
AGACGGCCTCCACTCCTCTGGCAGCGTAAGGAGTTATCTCCCCAACCTTGACTCCATCCAACCAAGAACCTAATCAATCCCCTACCATCCGTCACTTTTAACGCTCTCTGGGACATCCCCAAGGGATTTTGTTGATGGGCTAGGCAATACAGGGCCTTGGGAAAGGCCTGGATAGATCCCGCAAAGGCGGGACCCTATAGGGCGAGGCGAGCATGGTGCGAGCGAGTCAAAAGACCGAGGGCAACCAAGCCCGTGGGTACGGGCGCGGTAGCCTGCGGCGCATGCCCCAGCCTCGAAGAGGTGGCAACGTCCGCCGGGAGGCGGATGCCATCAATCTGAGGATAACCCGAGGGATGACAACAACGCCCACCGCCGGAAAAGGCCTCCCTCTTGCGCAACTTGTGCATTTTGTGGCTACATCTTTTGTATAAACGCTCTAGTTCCTAATGCATATTTTGGGTTTAATTAGAATGCTCCAGGGAGAGGCTCCGAGAACAGGGCTGGATTTCGACCCCGCTGATTTCAAAACTACCGGCGCAATAGGGCTGGAGGCCGCCGGTCTTGGGAACCAGCGAGAAGGAGAGCAGTTCGGTGGGCATCTGTGGAGTCAGCACCACGCGATAAGTTTCCCAACTTTCCGTGATGGGAACGGGTGACCACGGCTTGGCTCCCCCCCAGGAGCGCAGGATGGTCAGATACTTCGGACCGGAGAGGCTGCGGGCCTTGAAGCGGACCTCGAACGCCTCGCCGGTCCGGAAGGTCCTTGGGAGGGTGAGGAGCGCCCCGGCGTGCTGGCTCCAGGCACCCTTGTGAAACGGCCCGGAGAGCGTGACCGTGAGAACATCGCCTTCAAAGCCATCCACCGCCGGATCCGCCTTGCGCCAGCCAAGAAACTCGGGTGCAGGTATCCACTCCGCGATCCCGTCATCAACGATGAGGGGCTTCCGTGCGCTCCAGTTATCCCTCTCCGACGCGTGACCGGGAAGGCAGAGCCATAAACAGAGAAGCAGAATGCGGATGATTGATGGCAGCATGGGAGGAGTGGTCAAACGGCAGGCTGTCATGTGGGTGGCAGGTCCCGGGAGGAAGCGAATTCAGGGCCGCCGGCGGCGACATAACCGGCGGAGGCACCGCTCGCTTCGTGGCTGACCCAGAAGGCGTAGAGATCGCCGTTTTGCAGATAAAACCGGAAGCGCACCGGCTGCCCCGCCAGTCGCGCGAGGGTGGCATCGCCGCGCCAACGCACGGCAACCTTGGTGTGGTCGCCAGAGGTCTCCAGACAATCGGCCGCCGTGAAACCGGGAATCGGCACGCCTTGGTCGGTACAGACCTCCGCACGCAGTGTGCCGCAGGCATTCACGAAGAGATGCCCGCCCGAGAAGGTCACCGCCCGCGTGAGAACGGATTTCTCGAGTGCGCCCGCGCGGAGCGAGGCGAAGCCGTCGCGGCGCAGCTTGGCGATGCCGGTCGCGCCGTGCGCATACATGCCGGCGTGGTAGCCGTGGCGATCACGCTGGTTGGCTGGATCGCCGCGAAATCCGGTGTAGTAGAACCACAATTCGTCGCCCACGATCAGGCAGACTCCGCCCACCGATTGCACATAGCCGCGGTCCCAGAGGCCGACTTGCCGGGCGGCTCCGATGAAGGGGTTCCGATCCGGTCTGTGCCAATGGAATCCATCGCGGCTGAAGGCGATTTTGAGTTCCGTGATCTTGGGCCGCCCTTCCGCCTCGCAGACCTTGTTCTCGGGTCCCAAATGAATCTCGAAGAGTCCCAGCATGAGGCTTTCGTAGGCGACGGCGTCGAGATTGTAGAGCTGGGCCGACTGACCGATGAGCGGGTCCGGCAGGTCCAAGCGGTCGGCCCGGCACCAGAAAACCCGCTCCTCGTCCCTCCATGCCGCTCCCGTGAGAAAATCCGGATGTTCCCGGTAGGCGCGGCAGCGCCCGCTCTCATAGCTGCGGATGCTGTGGACCCACACCTTGCGGAACGGGTTGTAGAACATCGTGCTCCGGTCGCCCATGCGGCCGGTTGCAACCGGTGCGCTCCAATGGATGCCATCGGACGACACCATGCAGCGGCCAGACCCCTCCAGCGAGCCGCCTATCTCCTCCTGGGGCTCTCGCAGGAGCATCTTGTGGCGTTGCGACGGATCCCGCTCCTCCAAGTCCAGCCACACCGTTCCGGAATCGGGCCGGTATTCCGGAAGGATGCGATTGGTCGGCGGCTCGACATCCAGAACCGGCCGCTCCCAGACCATGCCATCGACACTGGTCGCGTAGGCCGATCTCCCGAGCCAGCCGGCCTCATACCACATCTTGTAGCAGCTCGCGGCGGGATCCCACCAGACCCCGCCGGCCTTGGGCACCGCCGCCGGGTGCACCCCTTCGGTTTCCAGCGGAGTGGAGGGCTGAAAAACAGGATTCCCCTCGTGTTTGAGCGGTTGGTGAAACACCCGTTCCAAGGAATTCTCGGCAATGAGGAAATCATCCACGAAGAGCTGGCGCCCGAGATCGATCGGGATGACGGACGGCGGGCTCTCGAGGTATGGCACCGGCATCGGAGCGTCCGATGCCGGGTCGATCCCGCGAGGGGGCCACTCCGCCGGCAGACGGATTCCATTGGGCAAGGCCGAGGTCATGGAGAGGGAGCGATGCCCTGCGCCTTGTTGATCAATCGCCGAAATGCCGATTGCGGAGAGGTCGGCTGGCCGGCCAGCACATCGGCCTCGGTGAACCGCGCGAAGAGAATTTCCGGCTGATTCCAGCGCTGGCGTTCGTAGGAGACATAAATTGTGCCCTCCTGATCCTGCATTCCGAACGGATACGAGCAATCCCGCTCCTCCAGCAACAGCCCGCCCCGCCACGACAGGCCTTCGTCGAACGATAGATACGCGGTCAAATGGGAGCGCCCGCGATTGTCGTGGCGCTCGACCATGTCCGACACCCAATCGAGCGTGCCATGCTTGACCAACAGCCATGCTCCCGACTGCAACTTGAGAAACACGAAGCGGGAGTTGGTGTGCGGCATGCCGAGGGGCTGCTGCTCCGACCAACTCCGCCCGCCGTCGCATGATTCGCATCGCAGAATCGAAGTGCGGTGGCGATTGAGCGCCACGAGGCCGCCATCGGCCCGCTCAACGACCATGTATTCGTCGTAATCCGTGCCATGCGCAGGCAAGAACGCACCGCCCAGCTCGAAGGTCCGCCCGCCATCCCTTGTGAGCAGCGGCCTTGATGGATGACGGACCCGGGGCTTCGTGATCTCCTCGCCATCGAGAATCCAACAACCGGTCGGGAAGATCCATGAGCCATCCGCACGCACGGTCGGCGTCGTGAGAAAATTCTGCCCTTCGGCAATCTGGCGCGGGGTCGACCAGTGGCGATTGGCCGCATCGGGATTCGAGCAAACCGAGACCCATTGCGACGAGTGAAAACCATTCAGGCCGAGCGGATATTGACTCCAGCACAACCACAATTCCCCGCCGGGAGCTGTCCAGACCACGATGTGGTCCGTCCGGATACGCTCAGTCCCCTCCACATCCAGCACGATGTGCGGTGGCGTCCATGTGCGGCCATCATCGTCGCTGTAAACCACAAGCCCGTAGTTGAGATTCCCCTCGCCCTCGCCACCGCTGGTAAAGCCGCACCACAAGCGACCGCCGGGCGTTCGGGCAATGCTCGAGACATACCCGAAACAGCGATTTTCATCGGCATATTGCGGACCAGGCTGAAACAAAACGCGCGGCGGTTTATTAGACATTGTTGAGCGGATTGAGTTCAACGAGGCGCAGGCGTGCCAGCGCCTCATTGGGTGTTATAAATTGGAAATTCAGCGTTTCCTTGTCGTGTAATTACGGGTTCACCTGCACCTCGTCCCACTCGGCGGGTTCGAGGCGGCTTTCGTTCGGGACATCCTTGAGGACATTGGCCGAGAAGCTCCGGTTCTTGAGATAGGCGCGGGCCATGGCCGAGGTGCCAAACTCGTTGCCGAAGATGTAGCCGAGATCCATGCGAACCGGCGTGCCGGCTTTGAGGGTCACTCCAAGCAACTCGAGCGGAATGGTCGCGACGGCGGTGAATCCTGATGGCGTCTTCGTGTATTTCAAATCGACGCCTTGGACGATGTTGATCTCGTCGAACGACTCCTTGCCAGTCGGCGAGGTGAGCACGATCGGCTCGCCGCTGAAGCCTTTCACCTTCGGGCGGAAGAGAACGGCGTAGGTCTCGGGCTTCTTGCCATCGGCTCCAAGTTGGCGGGTCACAAGCAGTCGGACATCGCCCGGCACGGGCGTCTTGCGGGCGGGATCAGCCGAGGAATCCGCTGCGATCTGAATGTCGAGACAGTTGCCCGCCTTGAAGAGGAGCTTCGGCTCGGTGTTTGCATTGATCAACTCGGCGGGTGAGGTCACCTCGTAGCTGACATACAGGTTTTTCTCGTCATAGGCCGCAGCAGCCTTGAATCCACGGGCGCCATCGACATCACGCGGGATGAGTGCGGCATTTTTTAGCGAATCCAGTCCCTTCGAGAGGACGAGCTTCTGCGACGAGGCGTTCTTGGCGTTGAAATCCGTGATCGCATCGGATGCGATTTTGGCCTCCTCCTCGCTGAGAGTAAACTTCCACTCCGGCAGCGGCTGGATGGTGTCCAGCCCAAGAACCTCCGTGACGCGGGAATCCTGACCTCCGGCCAGAATGAAGGTGCGCGGCGCGCTGCCGGGCTTGGTCACCAAGCGGACCATCGAGCCACCCTGGCCCTCTGGCTGGAGCATTTCCATATCGGAGGAGGCGGCGGTGCGGCCATCCTTCCCGATGGCGGCGACATAGATGCCGTTGCGCAGGAAGAGGTGGCAGACGCCGAAGTAGGTCATGTTGCCGAAGACATCACCTGCCACACCGAGGGGGCCCGTGGTCCCCCAGAGGCGACCAGCCCGGACGGGCGGGAGACCGAGGGATTTCTGCCACTGCTCAAGATACGGGTAGCCCCATTCCATCTTGCCTTCGGGGCTCCACTTGACAAGCGAGGGCGACTGGCCGTTCGCGAGGGTGTAGATCGAGCCGTCCGGATCCAGCCAGAGGTATAAGGCGCGTCCAGCCGGCGTGCCGGTAAGGAAGGTCGCCTCGATTTTGGCGGCATCGTAAACCGGTTGACCGTTGGGCTGGATGCTTACCGGCTTGAGCTTGTGCCCCCCGTTGAGCCAGATGGTGAGATCGGCAGAGATGTCCTTGATGTTAAGATTGCTCTTCCATTTCTTATCCGCAGCCAAGGGCTGGAACTCCTCGGGTTGCATCCGTTGGTCATTATTGGCATCCTGCCAGAGGTAGTTTCCGTTTGGGAGCTTGGTGGCATCGCCAAAATCCTTCCAAGCATCATTCTTGCGATCGATCCTGAAGACGGCGAGGAACGGCTTGAAGAGATCCCCCTCACGCCGGTAGAAGGCCGAGTCGCGGTTGGGGGGGACAAGGCCCCAGCCGAATTGGTGCCTCTCCTTGGTGGTGAACATTCTGAAACCCTGCGGATAGGCTTCAACAAGGGGCTCGGCGACCATGTCAGGTAAGGACTTGCGCCAGATGGTGGTGATCGGTGTGGTGGTTTTCTTCTCCCAATCGATCTTCCAGAGCACGTTGTGGGCGTAAATCTCGTCCGGGACCGCAGGATCGATGGTGGCGTAGCCGAAGTAGCTACTGCCTCCGAAGAATTCCTTCTCGAAAGCTCCGGTGGCGGCATTCCAGACGCTGATTCGCTTCGGTGCATCGGCCTCCTCGGCTACCCAGAGGCGATCCTGAGCATCAATGGCGATGCCGTTCGGCTTGAACAGGCCTTTCGCATCATAGCGTCCCATGGCGGGACGACCGCCCGCCTTGCCGATACTGCGGAGAAACTTGCCGTCGGCTCCATACACGGTCACATCGTTGCGCTTGCCCATGTTGCTGACATAAATGAAGCCCTTGGCATCCACGGCGACTCCCGAGGGCGTGTCGAGATTCTTGTCGCCGAGGAGCGTGGTCTTGCCATCCTTCACGGCCACGAGTTTCCCGTCGCTGATACCGACAAGCGAGCCGTCGGGGCGTGCGGCCAGGACGCCGGGCTTGGGCACTTGCCACTGCGCCTCGGGTTTTCCGGTCGTGCTGTCAAAGACGCCGATCAGGTTGCGCGCCCCGTAGCTGATGAAGAGTTTGCCGGTGGCACAGGCGATGCCGGTGACCTTGTTGCTCTCCTTGTCTCCGCCCTCGGGTGCTTTCACTTCCGACTCGCCGCCGAGATTAAGCGGACGCCCATCGGCGAGGTCGAAGGCCTTGACGCCCTCCGAAGACTGGAAACCTGCCGGTTCGTGGAGGAAAAACCGCCTGCCGTCATTGGCAATGTAGGACGCGGTGTTTTTGATTCCCCATTGCTTGCGACCCTCGGCATCGACCCGGATGACCCCCCAGCCATACTCGGCGCCCTCCCATGCGAGCAGCATTCCGCCGTCAAAGGCCGAGCAACCCGACGGCGCACCGTGATCCCCTCCCCAGCCGCCCTTGTTGTCGGCCGTCGGATACGGAGGCACTCCGGAGTTGTGCACGGAGAACTGGAACTCTCCCTTGATCGGATCGTGGATGATCCCTTTCACCGTGTAGGTTCCGGGAGGGAGAGGCTTCCCGTTGTCATCCATGCCATCCCATTCCTCGGTGTTCTTGCCTTTGGTACGGGCGGCCTGCGCGACCATCGTGCGACGGATCAGGTTCTGGTCATCAAAAAGCTGGATCGTTACCTCGCCGTCCCGTGGTAACTCGTAGGTGAACTTCAGCGGATTCGGCTTGGCCTGCGGCACGCCAGCCTCGACGAGTTCCTTGGCCACCTCACCTTTTTCCGAAAAAATGATTTTTCCCCAGACGCCGGTGTTTTGGAACACAAAACCCGGACCGCTCATCACATCGTACGCCCAGGCCGCGCCGCCTCCTGTCTTCAAACCGTCCTCCCGCCCCCAGTTGAACTGCACCGTTCCCGCCACGGTGTTGCCGCCCTTCAGCGGAGCCTTGGCTCCGAGTGTGCTCCAGGGAATGCGGTATTCGAAGGTGTATCCCTTGCCGTCCGCCATCTTCGCATACTTGCCTTGGTAGAGATCGCCCGGAATGACCCCGAACGGAGCCCACTCCGGACGCGGCGTGCGGAAGGTCATGCCGAGTTGCATCGAGAGAGCCGCCTTGTCGCGGTCGGTGTAGTGCCAGAGCGTGAGGTGGACGATGTCGTCGCGCGTGTCCTGCTTCGGATTCTTGGGATCCTTGTATTCAAAGGTTGACTGCTGGATCGGATAGGGTTGGGCGGGATCGACCGTGAGACGGAACTGGCAAGAATCGGCATCCCAGCCCCGATTTCCGTTCGCCTTGGGGTCCTGCCGGTTCATCATCGGAGAAGTATCGCGCACCACGGCGCCGAGGTAGAGCGCCTCGCTGTCATACATGATGGCGAATTTCGCGCTCTGGGAATCCTTACCGTCCGCCACCACGAACATGTCGATTTGGCCGGAGAGATCCCAGTCATCGAGCTTGCCATCGATCTCCACCTTCCCCGGAGCAGGCACGGCGTAGAGTTGCTTGTGGCGGCCCAAGCCGGTTTCCTGGGCGTGGAGTATGACAAGGGATTGCGCCAGGACAAGGCCTGCGGCTAGGAGGCGATGGAGTTTCATGGGAGTTTTAATTTTCTGCCGGGTAAGGTTCATTGTCTGCGGATGGGATGTCCTGGTTCAATAAACGGGTCTTATATGCCCGAAGAAAGCAACCATTTGATAATGTTGGACTTATAACCGAACGCTTGTGATTTTAGTTGCGAGCGTCGTATCTAAATAAACCAGAGGATTTGTCTGTAAAATTAAGCTTCAGTATAATATCCCCCCAGGAGTTGATAGTGCGACCAACACCTTCTGTCACAGAACTTGCTGAGAAGAAATCAAAAGAAGATATTGTTTTGACTGCACCGCCAACGGAGAGCGAATTGCCTGTTCTGACGACGAGTTCCGTGGCACCGGAGTTGGAAACGGACCACACACCCTGGTTGTTGGTGCCGGAAACCATCCCTGAACCTGTTGCAAAGGTAGCCGCGAAAGTGATGCCGCCATTTGCAGGGAATGCCAATTGGCTGAAGGAAGCAAATGTGGCTCCAACCACGCCTGGTGCACTGTCCCCGCTGCGGAATATCTTGGTTAAGGATCCATTGGAGTCGATAGTCCAGATTCCGTTGGCGTTGGATGAGGTGACATTCCCGCCTGTCGCCAGGGCACCTGTGAAGGCTATATCCTTGGCATTGTTGAGGAGCGGAGCTGAGAGGGATTGGAAAGTTTGATTTCCGGAAGCCACACCTGTGCGAACAACAAGGGCACCGGTTC
>JBEAOJ010000087.1:0-2527 GCA_041164985.1 Verrucomicrobiota bacterium
CTCACCGCCCACATTCCCGGAAACCGATCGGTGACCTTCTCCCGCCGACAGAAAAGCCTCTTTCAGAAAACGCATAAGATTTGAGAGGGAATTCCCACGGGGGAATTTTTTGCCGCAGAGGCGCTGAGATTTAAAATCGGGAAGATCGAGGGCATCCAAATGGCGGATCTTTACGCCAGTCACGTGAAATCACCCCGATTGTTTTGATATTTCCCGCTCCGCGCCTCTGCGCCTCTGCGGGAGATTGATGAGATAAATTTACTTTCATACCACAACATATTGTGGTGAAGTCATTCCAAGGATCCGGATTCACACAATGCTTTGCCCCAAGTGTTCCTCCATCGACGACAAGGTGATCGACTCACGCTTGTCCAAGGACGGAACCAGTATCCGCCGCAGGAGGGAATGCCTGGCCTGCGAGAGTCGATTCACCACCTACGAGCAGATCGAGCGCGTGGAGTTGCTCGCCGTGAAGCGTGATGGACGCCGTGAGGCGTTCGACCGTCAGAAGCTCCTTTCCAGCTTCATCAAGGCATGTGAGAAGCGGCCCATCTCCATCGACGTCATGGAGGAGTCGGTCAACGCCCTCATCAACGACCTCGAGTCTGAACAGGAACGCGAAATCTCCACCAAGACCATCGGCGCCCGGGTCATGGAGCGACTTCACGCGATCGACCCCGTCGCCTACGTGCGCTTCGCCTCCGTCTACCGCCGCTTCGAGGATATCGGCGAATTCATCGAGGAGATCCAGTCACTTGAGCGACGCGCACCGCTCTCGGACGACCAGAAGGAACTCTTCAACAAAATCACCTGATCTCCCCCCACACCAATGATCGCACTCAGTGACGGCATGCCCTTGGTGGCCCTTCCCGATGGAAGGAACACCACCTTCGACAAGCGATGGATAACCTCCTCCATCCGCTCTGCCGCGGAGCATGCAGGATACAGCCGCTGGTGGCTGGCGGAGCATATTGCCGAGAGCGTCTCCATCTACCTGAAGCGTGATTTCGTGGCAAACAGTGTCGAAATACCGAACCTTCAGAGCGCCGTCCTCAGTGTCCTGGAGTCGCTCGGATTCAATGACGTGGCCGAGCATTTCCGCCTGCCGGATCCTCCGGTCCGGCTCTCCCTCACCGAAATCGCCCGCGAAGCCGGCGAAGGATACGAACTCGCCTTCTTTGGCCTGCTCGGAAACCGTCTCCAAAGCGTCGCCGAATCGCACGCCGCACGACTCGAGATACAGGATCTCACCGGATGCGTCCGCCTGCTCGGCAACCGCAGGAACCGAGCCCGCGTTCTCCGCGAGGAAATCGTCGACTTCATCCGCCAGCACGGCAAGGCCGCGGGAAACAGCCGCACGGGAGAGCCGCTGGAGATCCAGCTGAGCTGAGAGGAGCCAGCAGGCTTTTAGACTGAAGACTGAAGGCTGTTAGGGTAACTGCAGCCGAGGAAACGGTCCTCCTTATCCATAAATACGCCCTTGGGTTGAAGTGTTTTACCTTTTCTATTTTGCGTCCAATATCCAATTTCAGCCAGTCTCTCACTCCCTCTTCCTCAATCCTTCAGCCTTCATCTTTTCATCTCTCCTCTTTCATCTTTCACCTTTTTCCCTGATGACCCTCTTTGAGAAGATCGCCGCACGCCAGATCCCAGCCGACATCATCGCCGAGGGCCCGGATTGGATCGCCTTCCGCGATATCGCTCCGCAGGCCCCGGTTCATTTTCTCGTCGTTCCCAAGCGCTGCATCCCGCGCATCAATGAGGCCCAAGCTTCCGATGCGGGACTGCTCGGCACACTGCTTTCAGCCGCGGCGGCCACGGCCCGTCAGGAAGGCCTCGGCGACTCGGGCTACCGCATCGTGATCAACAACGGCCGCGACGGAGGGGAGACTGTTCCGCACCTGCACATCCATGTCATGGGCGCCCGCCCCATGCACTGGCCGCCGGGATAGCGTTTTTGAGTTCTGGCTGCGTTGCCCTGCGCTCGCAACGCCGAGTGCTGGGAAGCACGGAGTAGCCTGTGCGACAGCACAGCCCCAAAGGGGCGAGGCCGTCGGGAGACGGCGAGGCAATAGCGTTTCCAAAACCGCTTGGCGCCTTGCTATCTCCTCAAAAGCACTTCCCCGGACATTCAAGGGAATGAGGCTGTAGGCAGTTAGGCATAGATTCGTCCTTTCTCTTGGCCTCATCCCCCCTTCTATATCAAGCCTGCTTCGCGGAAGCTGAAGTAAGGGGCGTTCTCGCCGCGTTGGGAACCGATGATGACGTGATCGACCAACGGGATCTGCAGAAGCGTTCCGGCCTCGACCAGGCGGCGCGTGAGACGCCGGTCTGCCTCGCTCGGTTGGGGATCACCCGAGGGATGATTGTGGGCCACGGCGATGGCATAGGCACCCTTGGCTATGGCCGGGCGGTAGATCTCCCTCGGATGGGCAATGCTCTCATTGAGACTTCCACGCGAAACCTCCCTATGCTCCAGAAGGCCGTGCCGCGTGTCGAGAAGCAGGACACGGAGCGATTCGTGCGG
>JBEAOJ010000088.1:0-14041 GCA_041164985.1 Verrucomicrobiota bacterium
AGCCCTGGCTCCCACCCATTCGGCTGCCGGATGAGGCTGCAACCCCTCGGTGTGAAGTCCGTTGTAGGAAGTGGGAACCATCGCGGCGCGGGCGCTTGACTGGAGAGCTCTCATCGCCGCCGTCTGAGCATCTGTGCGCTGAAGCGCCTCCCGGGCACGTGTAGCAGTAAGCGTTGCAGATGCCGAACCCGCATTGAGAAGATTTGGTGCTCCAGCACGCCCCCCTCCTCCAGTGTTAGGGGTCATGATGGAGCGAGCACTCTGCGCAGAGAGATCCCACCACGGCATCAGAGTCAGAATGATGGCGGCCATATAGACGACCGATCTGATTGACATTAAAGACAAATGAAGGCTAAGCAGCTTATCTTCAGATCTGAAAATCGCTTCATTTAGCAAGTGATTACCCAATCCCTCTCTTTTATGAGGATAGATAATTGGGTGCACTAATTTCATTGTCTATCATTTTGGTCGTCTTTTTATCCCTGTCCACTAAAAAACATACGGAATCGCACGAAATCCTATTTGTGCTCTAGTAGCCAGTTTTAAGCATTTCAGGTTTGACGGCACTTTGCTCCCGCAAAGCGGTGCCGCCCTTACGGGTCACGCATTCGCGTGATCTTCCGCGCCGCTACCCAGCGGCTTGGTTGACGGCACTTGCCGCCCGGCAAGCGGTGCCGCCCTTACGGGTCACTCATTCGCGTGATCTTCCGCACCGCTTTTGTACTCGCTTGCCTCCGCAAGGCTTGCCCTTCGGGTCCACCCACGGTGGCTACAACTCGACCTTCCCAAGGTCTCGTTTGTACTCGCTTGCCCCCGCAAGGCTTGCCCTTCGGGTCCACCTTCGGTGGCTACAACTCGACCTTCCCAAGGTCTCGTTTGTACTCACTTGCCCCCGCAAGGCTTGCCCTTCGGGTCCACCTTCGGTGGCTACAACTCAACCTTCCCAAGGTCTCGTTTCACCTACGTCCTGACCTACGCCCATTGTTTCTTCAGGTTTCAAGTTTCAGGTTTCATCCCTCATCCTTCATAATTCATCCTTTTCCCTCCCCTATTCCACGGGATCCCGTACTGGCCTTTCCTTGGGATCGGTTCTTGTCCACTCCTCCTCCAGAACCGGAGCTTCCTCTCCACGAACCTTGAAAACCCAAAGATAGTGAAATGGGACATGGATCCCGCGTTGACGCTTGGGGGAAAAAGTTCCCGTCACCTGACACCAGAGACGGTCCCCTTTCCATTCCAGGGATCGCAAAGTCACCTTCTCCAATGCGCTGAAAAACCCGCCATGCCTTGATTCCACTTCGGAACGCAACTTTACGCCCTCCGGTTCGCGGAGCGGCACGACCCGTTGGCCGGCCCCGTCCAGGGCAAAAACCCGCAACTGGTCACCCCGGTCTCCCGGGGCATCATTGACCGCCAGATGCCGGGAATCGCCGCTCCAGAGGGCGGAAGTGACTCCCAGTGGCGAACTCCATTGGTAGAGGGTCTTTCCGTTACGGCCAGTGATCTCGAGGGTCTTCCGGGCCTCCCCTCGCTCCCCCGGATCTGCCTGCATCCGGCGGAGTTGGAAAACCCCGTCGGGTGACTGGGAGAGAACCACCATGTTGGTTTCAGCAACTGACACATGGAATGCCAGAAAGAGAGAACAGATCATGACGGCCCTCTTGATCAGGGAAGCGGTACGCATCACATGAGATTGGAGGATTGGTAAATAAAATCCAACCAGCAAGAGGACAGGGGCGGGTTCGGCCACCAAATGGACTGGAAAGGTTGCTAGGCTAAAGGCTGAAGGATGTTTGGAAAATGTATGGCCTAACAGGCATGGACGAAGGGATCGGATCATGGTAACTATCTTCCATGCGTCGCGACGAAGCACTGCGTGTCCTGTCCAGCATCAAGCCGGATCTTCAAAGGCGTTATCCCGTCTCCAGGATTGCACTCTTCGGATCCACTGCCAGGGACGAGGCAGCCGAGGAGAGCGATGTCGATGTCCTCGTGGAGGTTGATCCTTCCATGGGGTTGAAATTTGTGAGCTTGGCGGGTGAAATCGAAAAAGCATTGGGACATCGGTCCGATGTGGTCTCCAGGCGCGCCATTGATCCAAAGCGCTGGCGCTTGATCGAGCCGGATCTTGCGGATGCCTAAACGCGACCAACTCCTGCTGGTGGCGAATATCCGCACCGCGTTGGGCAGGGTGTTGGAATATACCCGAGGGAAGACCCTCGAATCTTTTCTGGATGATCAGAAAACCATGGATGCCGTCACTCGCAATCTTAAGATTATCGGCGAGGCGGCGCGACAACTCGACGCGGAACAGCATGCCGCATAACCGGATGTACCCTGGCAGCAGATCATCGGCCTACGCCATCGGATCGTGCATGACTATTTCGGGATCGACACCCAGCTGATTTGGGAAATCGCTTCGAGGGATGCTCCTAAGCTTCTGAGAAAACTCGGTCGGGAATAGGGAAAAGGACTGACGCTAGCCCTTACGGGTCACGCATTCGCGTGATCTTCCGCGCCGCTACCCAGCGGCTTGGTTCACCTTCCGTCTTCCATCTTTTTCCCCTTCAGCCTTCAGCCTTCAGCCTTCAGCCTTTCGCCTTTCGCCTTTCAACCATTCACTGCCGTTGAGTCATCAACGGCTTACAAGGATGCCTGCGGCGGGGACATGGAGGCTCCACCCGCTGATTTTTTCGATTCCTCCTCGACCGGAGCATCTCCTCCGCCGTAGCCAAGCACCTCGACCGAGATGACCGAGGGGGCCTCGTCCTTTGGTTGATCCGAAGGAGGTTTCGTGGCGGCCTGTGCCGAGGCATTGTTTCCGGCCGAGGCGGCCGATGCCGCCGTGGCACCGCTCACATTCGGTGCGGCCGGTGGCGGCGGAGCCGGTGGAGCTCCCGTGGTATTGCCTCCCACCGAGATATTGTTGGCATTCAAAACCCTGGCCGCGGCGAGGTTCAGATTACCCGTGGAACGGATGCCGGCATCACCCGCATCAATTGCTCCCACCGGAGCAATCAGGTCGACATTGCCCGGTGGCACTTCCTTCACGGTAGCCAGGACGCCGATACCGCCACCCGTGGCAAGACCAGCCAGATCGGTCAGGACTTCACCGCTTTGCGGATCGACCACGACCCTGGTGGGAGGCGCTGTGGCTACGGTTTTTGCCGACGACCCGGCAGCGATGTCACCTTGGTCGGACCAGATCATGATGTCCCCGCCGCGGAGCGTGAAGATACGCCCGATGCCGAGGCTGACACTCTCTTTTGTGAAGATATTGATGCCACCTCCAGTCTCCGTGACGATACCCGGAGGAGTAGCACTGGCACTTATTGCAAACGAAGCGAGCGAGATCCCGCCACCTGGCGCCAGCATATTGATACCTCCACCGCTCTTCGTGCGGACATCACGGGAGTTCATCACGATATCTCCCGAAGATTGACTTTTGAAGAATGTCCGGATGGCTTTTTCGCCGTTGGCATAGGTACCGAAGGTTTCGGAGCCCTCCAGATTGTAATCACGGCCGGACTCCCGCAGCACAATGTAAAAAAGAGCCGCGCCCAGACGCGAGCGCTCGTCCGATGACAACAGGTTTGATGTCAGGATATCGCCCAGAGAGACCATCCCTGCCAGCTTTGATTCAAGACCGTTGTTCCCCGCCTGGGAAATCGATTCCTTGAGGGACTGCAGGTAGCGTGATGCATCCGGAAGTGCTTGTGCTTGTGTCACGAATGCTTGGATATCAAGGGCACCTCCGCTCACTCCATAAGGGAGATTCAACCCCGCGCCAACAAGGATATCAGCACCCTCGAATGGCAGAGCGGGGTTACGGGCATTGCCAATACTGGATATTCCCACCCCCGTTCCATCCGGACGTGAATCACCCGTTCCAAGATCAATGTCGCCTCCAGCAAGCACCTGAAGAACGCCGGGTCCGCTGATCTGGATATCACCGCTTCTGGGAGCCGGCCTTGGCAGTTTCGGGTCGAGATTGGCAAGATCCTTCACCGCGGCCGACAAGCGATCTGTGTTTGCATCGTAGAGCCTCATTCCCCCTCCAGCCGTCACGATACTCACGTCGGACGGGCTCACATGCTGGATGGAGATGGCAACGTCGCTCAGGTCTTCACCGGCGATGATCCTCGCCATTTTTGGGGAGTAGAACTGGATGCCGGAGACATCCCCCCCGGCATAAAGAAGCATCGGCTTGCTATCTCCGCGATGGAGAAGGTTCTGGTCATGCCGTGCGATCTTACCTTGGATTGCGCCGTTGTTTCCCGAATAGGATGCTGTTTCGGACAGCGCGGCATTGAGCGATGCAAGGTACGAACCGATGCCCGGTGATGAAGCAAAATCCGAAGGCTGGGAAAGCGGTGCCGCATAGGAAGGAATGCTTTCCGTCGAAGCATCCGAAAGATTGATCTGGGAAGTGTTCCAAGAGACTCCCGTTATCTGCTTGTAAACGCCCTGAATATCCCCCTTGGCTGCCAAGGAGGCATTTCCGGTCGGGGAGGGAGCCATGGTCAATGCTCCTTGAAGCAAAAGATCCCCCCCCAGCGCCGTCAGTCGGATGTTTGGCACCATCAGTCCGGCACCCCCGCTGAGTTCGGTGGAACCCGGATCCGCCTCCACCGTGCGAACCCACGGCTGGTATTTTCCTCCGTTTTTCGTCACCCCGTTATGAATTGCCCAAGTCTGGAAGGCCGGGGCATAAAGCAACTGCGATCGCATCGTGATATCCCCTCCCAGCGACATCGCACTGAAATCGGTGATCCCCTCGGCAGGGTCGAGTCCATAACTCGAGAAATAGTTCTTGTAGGCAAGGTCGTTGTTGATGCCTTGAGGCATCATGAAAACATTGCCGACCGGACCAAGCAGCGCATCTCCCCTGGAAACAACCGATACCCGCGACTTACCACCGGCGAAGAAGGATGTCGGAAGCCATGTGGCGGCTTCCGGATTCGCAGAACTGGCATTGTTGTTGAGATCGGAAAGTGCATTCAGATAATCCCCCCTGGCATCCCTCGTCTTATTGGAAACAATCGAACCATCTGCACGCAGGTTCGCATCCCCTCTCTCCACATAGTAGACGCCGGCGTCGATGTCACCTCCAGCCCTCACAATCATATCACCCCCGCCGGTTTCCGTCAGAATGCCTTCCGACGGCTTCAAGACCGCTCCGCCGGATGCAGTCCTTGACGTGAGTCGGCCTTGGGTCGGAATGGAAACATCCATATTGCGGATATCACCTGCGGCGGTCAGGCAGACATTGCCACCGCCCAATGCCCCCACACCCTGAAAGAAATTCGCATAGTTCACCCACCAGGTTGTCGAAGCCACCTCGGGTTTGCCCTGATCCAAGATGTCGCTGGTTTTTATATCCCAACTACCGTCCGCTTTTACCTGTCCACGTCTCATAAGCCACCCGCTCGGCAACTGACGCGATGAGTCCGCAGTCAGCAATGCATCCTTCTCATAGGGGGTCTGTATCTCATTTCCTGCGGAGTCATATTGTTTAGTCAGTTTCTGCACCCGGAGGATATTGCCGCCTGCATTCAGCTTGATATCGCCCCCCATGGCCGAATACTGCGGCAGGTAATAGGTCGGTTGCTGGTAGATGCCGAGCGTGCTTGAGTTGTTCCCGACCTCCAGCAACGAAAGAACCGACGAAGGGATGTCGAACCTTCCACCCAGGGTTTGATCCGGCAAAAGGGTTCCGGCCGTGTAAATGGTGGCAAATTGGTTGCGAAGTTGGATGTCGTCACCGGCATTGATCCGGATGCTTCCGTTTCCGGTCCTGATGACCTGGTAATTACCCTCCAAAGATGATGCGGTCACGGCATTCTCCCCCGACGGATTCTTCGTTATGTTGGCGTTGTCGGTCAGCCTTCCCAACCTAACAGAACCGATCCCTTTTGTGGCAGAGACATCCGCGGCACCAAGGTCGCCCCCCGCGGTGATGGAGTAACTCCATGAGTTCTGACCGATCTTCCCCGTCCCGTTGTCCAGCAGGGGCAGGAGTTGCGCAAATTGCAGACCATAGGAAGAGCCGTCGATAGAGGGCGACTGCGACGCGGAATTGATGCTGTCGCCGAATCCATCGGAAAGGCTCCCCATGAACGTGATGTCGCCGAGCGCCCTGAGCCTCAGATATCCCGCACTTGCTCCGATTGTCGATGCCGTGGGATTGCCAGACAAATCCATCACCGTTCGCTGGACTCCATAGCGTGCCAGCGAAAGATCCCAATCATTATCGAGTACAAGTCCCCCCCTGGAATTGAGGATTTCGATCCCGGGATTGAACTCGGTGATTCCGGCAATCGATGGAACCAGGCTCAGAGTCCGGTGCTGACCGACCGGTTTTGAATTCACGGAGGCCATGAAGATGGCCGCATCTGTCAATGAATTTTCCTTGAATGAGTCAATCGAGGCATCAGTGATAGAGACGGCGTCATACCGTGCGAAACCCTCCATCCTGATGGATGAGGCGTTTCTGATCTGGCCCTCGATGGGATTGATCTGAAGATCCGACCCATCAACCGTTCTTGGAGCTCTCAAGTGAAGGGTCCCTGGGAGTTGACCCGCAACGGCCGCCTGATCAATACCGAGTTCCAAAACGGCACCGGACCGGATGTCAATCACGTGGATTCCGTCTGCATATCGCGACGTGGGAGCCGCATTCGCCACACCGCCTGCCAGCAGGGAGTTTGCACCGGCTTCGAGCGTGATGGAGCCGCCTTTTCCGGCATTATCAAAGGTCCGCCCACGGACACTCAACGTCGCATCCGAACTAGCAATGATGCTCTTGCCGGCAATCAGGGAGATGCTTCCGCCCGTCGGACCCGATGCATCGACAAGCCCGTTGACAACGATGGAACCATTGTCAGCGGAGAGGGCATACCCGGATGCCTTGACACGCGAAACCATGACATCCCCACTGCGTATCCTGATGGATATAGAACCCGTCAGTCCTCCTGATGACAACAATTCCCCGAGCGGCGCCAAGTCCCCTGAAGATCCGAATCTTGAAAGATCTGCCGTGAAGTCACCGTTTTCTCCGAGCGGTGATCGTGCGCTCATTCCCCCCTCGATCAAAGCCGTTCCAAGAGTTGCGATTAGGCTGATGGAACCCCCATTCCCTCCTTGGGTGGGAGCGTCAGCATTGAGGAGGCCGTCGGCAGTGACCCGAACATCATCCGTTTTGCTGGTTAGCACAATGTCTCCACCATCCGTTGTTTTTATCAGATCGTGAATCGCGGTGGTGACCCCGGCGACATCCAGAAGGGAGGAGACGGTCACTTTTCCGGAAGAGGCTTCCAGGGCGATCTTACCGGATGGCCTGCTCACCCGAGCCCCCGCATCAATAGCGCCACCTTTCAGCAGGAGGGCGGCTCCAAGTCCGGAGGTGACCTGCGGAGTTCCGGTCATGCCCACAGTTTTTAGGACTCCCGTTGCCTCAATGACACTTTGCGAAGATGCTTCCCCCGCAAGCAGAGGGGTCCTGATGGTGAAGTTTCCGTTGACGGCTACACCCCCGTCCCCGCGACCGAGCACTCCTCCCGATGCCTGGATTGAGACATCGGGAAATCCAGAGACAACCATCTTTCCATTGCCGGTGACAAGAATGTCCGAAGTAATCTCAAGCTTCCTTCCGGTAGATCCCGAAACGGACGCAAGTGGTGTGGCCGAAATGGGGTTCTCCAGGGAAATCCTTTGTGCAAGGATAGTTACATCGGAGTTGCCGTCACCCGAGAGCGATCCGGCCCTCAGGGTCAGATTCTTGAGTTCGGAAGAACCGAGTTGCCCCGGACCGCGTAAGGTGATCCCCGAGTAACTGGCGATGGTCAGGGAATCCGCACTCGAAATCCCTGAAAGAGCCGCGCCAGAAAGATTCAGGAAAGAGGCCTGCTTGGATCCGTCAAAAGAGAGGTTGACCGCGCCTGCAGTAACCACAACAGCGTCCCCCTCAATATGCGTACCATCACCGACGGATGCTGCGCCCGAGGAGTCGAGGATGATGGAGCCGCCGCTGAGGAGGGCCCCGTCGGCAATTTGGAATCCCATGATCGGGCTTCCTGATGATCCAACTCGGGCCAGTGAGGATCCCTGATCCGAGGAAACCCTTATTGCCGCTCCATTTCCCTGAACAGTGGCTGCGTTTGCTTCCGATGATCCCGTCGAGGCTATTCCGGCTCCTTCCTCAACACTGATACCGTCCGAGGCAACCAGGATCAAATCCTGAGCAGCAAGCGCCGATGGGGATTGGTGAACCGTGATAAACGACGATGAAGGAGCGATCGTCACTCCGCTTTCCGTGAAGCGGCGATCACCGCCGATGAGAAGACTCCCCGCCTTCCATGAACTCAGGGTTGCGGCGTCAAGCGCGATGGAGGAAGGGTCTGATTGCCCGCCGATCTCAAAACGGCGGCTGCTGCTCAGGTCTATGTTTGCACCGCGTCCGCCCGGTGCACCGTTGCCCGCGACAGATCCAAGCAGATTCATCGCCGTGGCGGCCCTGATGCTCAGAGGCGCCGCATCCTTCACAGGTGAAAATCTCTGGGCTGAGGGAAGGAAGGACGAAGCTGATACAAACCCAAGATCGGAGCGTTCGCTGATCCTCCCGGGAGAAAGAACTTCGAACAACTGGTTGATCGGATTGAATCCCCTGCCCGAGTTCAGCGCGTTGTATCGATAGCCTGCGACCAAGGCTGTTCCATCAGGACGGATCAGGGAAGCGGGTTCACTTTCCTGGGCCAGGCCGGTGGGAGTGATCAGATATGCTCCGGGAAGAATGGCATAGCGGGAAGGGAGAAGCGTGTAGGTTCCTCCCACCAATCCATCTCCACCCGACAGCGTGATCTTATCACCAAGTGAGAGTGAAGATGAGACAAATCCCGGATCCCCGGCCGTTTTGCTGCTATCCGGAAATCGAAGAACAGGTAGAAAATCACTGGTGAAACCCGGGAGCACCGCATAACTTTCCTTCGCTTCCGACCAGTAGATTCCAATATCGGGGGCAATTCCATTCACTGACTGTCTGGCAGAGAAGATTTTCCCATGGTAAATCACCTTGGAACCTTGGCTGTAGTTTTTCCCACCATCCCAAGCGCCCAGCGGCTGCGCGGAGGGATCGACAGTGCCTTTTAAACCCGCATTCCACTGATAAGCGATGAGATCCCCCCCTCCCCTCACATCGATTACGGAGCCGTTTTCCGTCACTACTCGAGCCGCCGAAAGATTCACCCCCTTGGAGGGAAGACCCGATGCGGAGATGTCCTGACCCGTGGGATCGATCCACTGGGTGCCGTTGATCATGATTCCGTAGGGGATTGCCATTTCCCGACCGGTCGAAGGGTCGATTGCGGAGACCGATGTCAGCCCCTCCCCGCCCAGTGTCAGGCTTTGAGTCACAGGCATGCTCTTTCCGGGGACGATTCCCGACCCACTCACGGGATCCTTCGGTGAGGCTCCCGAGCCATCCCATCCAAGGTTGATCGTTCCGAACGGCGCACTCAGCGTGCCGTTCTGGATGATTTGGGATGCATAAAGGGAAAGGACCCCTCCGGCGGATAGGGGAAGGGATGGCAAATCCCCCGACTGTTGGACGACGATCTCCCCACCCGCGGGACCATTGGCATAGGCCGCCAACGTGAAGCGGGTTGCGGTCACAGGAGCAATCTGGGCCGCTTTCATCAGCAGACTCCCGGAGATATTCAAGGTCCCGTCTCCCCGGATGACACCTCCATCGGCAAGAAGGTCGGCCTTGCTGACCCCCTGGAACAAAAGGTTTCCTATCTCGATGATTCGGGCTTTGACAGAGATGCTACCCATCCCCGGGGAAGAACTCATGAAGCGATTCTGGGCAGGATCGAACGCATTGTTGAGGGAGGGATCCCCCAGGGCAAGGGATCCGATCACGGGAGTTCCCAACGCGACATGCGTCGCGGAGAGCGACACCTTGTTGTTGGCGGAAATCACACCACCGGTCGCAACCCTGATGCTGGAAGGGAGTGACAATGTGACGGGGCCGGAGAATTCGACATTCCCACCCAATTGAACGGAATCAAACCCACCTTCGCGTACGGCATCCGAGTAAAAGTATCCTCGTGCCGATTTCCCGGCAGCAAGATCGGAACTGATCACCGTTGCCAAAGATGCGGCATCCTGCGTCACCAACAAATTCAGATCGCGGGGATCGACACGGAGATCCTCCCCCTTGTTGATATTGTAAAAGCGACCGGACGATACCTTGAGGGTGCCACCGTTCGCATTGGCTCCGCCTGCCGTTGATCTCAAAGATCCCAGGGCGATCAGCATCTGCTTGCCATTGAGTTCGATCACACCTCCGTCACTATCAACTTTCACTCTCCGGGAAAATGCGGTGAGCGCGTTCATTTGCTGCCTGCCCGAGGATCCATCCCTTCCGGTCACAGGCGACGGTGCGTAGAGCAATGCACTTGCTCCCGAAGCATCTATCAAAGATCCGGGCGCTAGGGAGATATTTCCCGAAAGAGAAACGGGACCACCATTGATCACGGCTCCAACACTTCTGCCATATCCCAACGGATCCCGGAGGAATGCGCTTGTTCCGGCCGTGGAAACCACGGCACCAGGCATCAATGTGAGCGTCCGAAGGGCACCTTCGGGAGCATCATTGTTGTCAGGATATGACCCGGCTCCACTCAGGCTGATACTTCCCCCCGGAGCACTGAGCACACCTCCCATATCCAGAATCTTGCCTCCGACCGAGAGGCTTGAACCCATGATCACTGGAACGGTGGAGACTGCGGACAAAAAAGAGAGCTGTGGAGCAAGATCGATGCGGCTGCCTTCCTCCAGAACGGTTCTGCCCTGAATCACGACGGGAGTCGTGCCCTTTGGATCCAATAATCCCTTGCTATCTAATGTCATTGATACCGCGGGCTTCATCCATCCCGGTTGCAGCACGTTACGAGACCCACCCGACATGGTGACGATCCTGTTCATCACCTCGGGACGGATCACAGCTCCTGCGGCTACGCGGATGCCCGGCAATTCGTCGGCAAAGGAACCTGAATCTCCACGAAGACCCATTCCTGAAAGAGTAAAGGATGAAAATCCACCATGGTTAAAGAAGTCGGGTGAAAGCCCCAGAATCCTGCTGTCAGTGACGGCACCTCCAATCTGTATTGCGGGTGCCTCGATAGTCAGCGAACCGGGATGGGATCCGGGGCCCGCATAACCAGCCAATGCTCCGCGTAGCAGGACGCGTCCGTCGTTGATGGTACCCACATCCAGATCACGCCCGCCGCTGATCACGATGCTCCCGGCATTGCCGTAGACCGGACCGGGTTGAGCAACGGCCCCTATCAAAGCCCCTCCCGAGACATCAATGACGCTGCCCTGTTCAAGATTCAGAGAATATCCGGAAAGTGAGACGGATCCGCCGTTGTTCACAATCGGACCGCTGAAGGCATCGGATCCGAAGTTTGAGGAGATTTTTCCGGCAGTGCTCAGGATGGCACTCGTTCCCAATTTCAGAATTCCCTTTCCCTCGAATCCCTGAAACACCGATGTCACCCTTCCCTGCAGTTCCCAAGCCTGATCGTAACTGACATTGTACGTTTTGAAATCGATCATTCCACCCGGCACAAGGGCAATGCCATCGAAGTCGATGTTGGCAGCAGCCAGGCTTAACGATCCACCGGGTGAGAGAGCCAATCGGATGCCGGATGGAACCGCGATCGACCCGTCATGGTTGTTGATCTTGAGGGAGCCTATTCCCCGATCACCAAAAAAGCCCGACCCAAGGGTTATTGTTCCTGGATTAAAAGAGCCGGAGGCATCGTTCATCCCTGCGGCAAAATACAAATCGGGCTTGTATGGGGATGCATCGACGGCACCGGATCCCTCGATCCTGCTGTTCTTGATCTGGAGACTGAGACTTGAAGGGGAAGGAAGCGTGCTGAGCAGGGCCGTGGATCTGACCTGCCTCGGACCGGTGACGACTTCTCCCAAGAGGGATCCGGCCAACTGCATGGCGGGGGCTTGGAGCAGGATGCTCCCCCCGTTTGCTCCGTTCAGATATCCCGGCTCGTAACGCTTCTGCATCGGATCAAGCGGACTCGCGGAAAATGTTTTGGTCACCCCCCACTTCTCGTATTTCTGAACGGTGCCCCCCCCCTTGTAGATTCCATCATAGACGCGGTCGGGCGTGGCTTGGGCGATATCAATCAGATGCCCCCTGTAGAGGAGTTTGGTGGTGGATGCAAACCCGCCGCCGTAGTTGATCCACCCTCCCGAGACATCCAGCGAGGAACCGGGATTGAGAGCGATCCTGTCACCCGCATTCAAGGAAATGGTTCCTCCCTTTGCCGTAAGTTCCCCAACCGTTCTCTCAATCAGGTTGAGAAATCCGGTGGCATCACCGAGAGGTGTGCCCACCCAATACTGTCCGTTGTAAGTTCCCGAAATCCGGGCATCCAGCATCAAGGTCTCACCCCTGACACTGCTCGACCGTTGAAGCGGTGAATTCGCCAACTCCGGTCCCCTGAGTTGCACCGAAAGAAAATTGCGGGAAAAAGGAGATTCCGTGCCCGTGGAACCCGCAGCACTGATGACAGACCCGGAATCCATGGTAATGCTCCCGGCGGGTGATGAACCCGTGCCACCCAGAAGAAAAAGGCTATAATCCTGGACGGAGGGTTTTGCCCAATTTCCCGCCCGGAAATTGATTCCGGATCCAAGCCGTGAGGTGACACTGGAAGAGTCGCTGGGTTGCTGACGGGTCGCGCTAGTCATGTCCAGGGGTGACAGCGATGCGGGCACATCCGCTCCGGGGGCATGGATATAGGCTCCCTGCGCCAGACGGATCGATCCGGCAAGAGCCGATACGAGTGACGGAAGCGCCGTGGTGGTTCCGGGGAGTTTCTCGGAACTTCCCCATTCGGGAAGGATCCTTGTGAGACTGTTGGGACCGAAGAGTATCGTGCCGGTTGTCCCTTCGGGCCGGCTGGGATCATAGTAGTAGGGCCTTGCCGTCGTACCTTTTGAGACCACGGCATTGAACGAAGCCATGAGGTCGAATCTTCCATTTACGGAAACAGTCGTGGAACTCTCCAGGACACCCGACTGATTGATCATGCGACCGGCAAGTGTTGCGTTGCCGCGGGGCACCTCGATCATGCCCTCGTTCACCACGGTGCCGACCATACGGCCGTCGCGGTCAACCGATCCTCCTGAAGCGTCGACCACGCGGCCAATGTGAACGTCCAAGCCTCGAAGACTGGGATCGGAAGACGGATGGGAATTTGCTCCTATCTGAAGACCGGCCGCCAGGATCGTCTGTCCGTCGGGAGTTGAAATGGTTCCCTGGTTGACCACGCTGGAGCCGGCGAGCATGACCCGTCCCCCGGTGTTTGCACTGGACGTCGGCGCCCTGATGACCGCCCCTTTCTCGACGACTATTCCACCGATCTGTGACGAAGAAATCGTACCGGGGTCGAAGATCTCGGCATAGCTCGGGGACTTGTCGGTCTTCAGGGCTGAAAAAAGAAACTGATAGTCGGTATTATTCAGGATTCCCCTCCCCTCGATTCCCTGACGCGGATCCCCGGCAAAGTAGGGATTGATCGGAAGGGAGGAGGCCACCAACCCCCGGGTGTTTACCTGGGAGCCGTTGTGGAAAATGATGCCGTTTTGATTGAGGATGTAGACTTGACCTTGTGCCGTGATGGATCCGTGGATTTCGCTCGGGGCGGTTGTTCCCATCACCTTGTTGAAGGCAATCCACTTGCCTGCATCGGATCCACCCTTGCTCTGGTTGAAGTTGAGCGTGGTCTTGGAGCCCACATTGAACTTGTTCCAGTAGAGGAAGGCGTTCTGGCTTTCCTGGACGATTTCGACCTGATGATTCCCATTTGCATCGACGGTGGAAACGGGAGCCCTGGCTCCCACCCATTCGGCTGCCGGATGAGGCTGCAACCCCTCGGTGTGAAGTCCGTTGTAGGAAGTGGGAACCATCGCGGCGCGGGCGCTTGACTGGAGAGCTCTCATCGCCGCC
>JBEAOJ010000089.1:0-2901 GCA_041164985.1 Verrucomicrobiota bacterium
AGGAGGATCCGGCGGTCTGGGATGTCCTCGGCATGGATCCCTCGAAGCGGCCCGACGCCAAGGCGTTGGCCAAGCTCTCGCTGCTCAATCTCGACCAACTGATCGCATCGAGCGGCACGGGCGACTTCATCACGGTGGGTGACAATGCCACAGAGGGAGCCAGAAAACTTGCCCTGCTGCCCGGCGGAGAACTCTCCGAGTCCTACAGCAAACTCCCCCTGCCCGAGAGCATCACGCGCCAGGGCGATCCCGGCCCGCACAAGGTCGCATTGACCTTCGATGATGGTCCCGATCCCAAGTGGACCCCGAAAATCCTCGAGATCCTCAAAAAGAAAAAAGCCCCCGCCGCTTTCTTCATCCTCGGAACGCAGGTGCAGCACTATCCTGATCTGTTGGAACGCATCGTGCGGGAAGGTCACGAGGTGGGGAACCATTCCTACTCCCACCAGAACCTTGGGGAGACGGGAGACCAGCAGATCGAGCTCGAACTCAACGCCACGACCCGGCTGATCGAGGCCGTGACGGGCCGCTCGACAGCCTATTTCCGACCTCCCTACAACAGGGACGGAACCCCGACCCAACCGGAAGATCTCCGTGCGCTGAAAGTCGCGCGCGACCTCGGCTACCTCACCGTGACCCAGTCGATCGATCCCGACGACTGGGAGCGACCCGGTGCCGATGCCCTGCTTCGTCGGGTGAAGCACCAGCGCCCCGAGGGATCGGTGATCCTGCTCCACGACGCCGGCGGTGACCGCTCCCAGACGGTCGAGGCCCTTCCCGCCATCATCGACTACCTGCGGATGCGAGGCGACGAGATCGTTCCCCTCTCGGAGATCATCAATCTCCCGCGCGACACGGTGATGCCGCCGCTTCGCGAGGAAAACCAGCCTCTCTCCGCGCGCTATGTCTACGGCGGCTTCACGTTCCTCCGCCATCTCGAGACCGTGGCCTGGACTCTTCTTGTGGTGGTCACGCTGCTGGCACTGATGAGGGTGGCCTTCTATCTGGTCTGCGCGCTGCGTCAAAGGAGCCGCGAACGCCGCGGGCATGCCGCGCTCCCTTCGGGTGTAGAGTGCTATCCTCCGGCAAGCATCCTGCTTGCCGCCTACAACGAGGAGCGCGTGATCGCCTCCACGATCTGCCACCTGCTCGACTCGGACTATCCCGCGCCGCTCGAGATCCTTGTCGTCGACGACGGATCCAAGGACGCCACCGCGGCCGTGGTGGAGAAGATCGCGAACGTCGAACCCTGCGTGCGGCTCTTCCGTCAGCCGAACGGAGGCAAGGCCTCGGCGCTCCAGCGGGCGATGAACGAATCAACCCATGATACGATCGTGATGATCGACGCCGACACGATGGTCTTGCCGGATGGCATCCGCAAGCTGGTCGCCCATCTCAAGGATCCCGCCGTCGGTGCCGTCTCGGGTTACATCCGGGTCGGAAACACCAGCAGGTGGCTCGGGAGGTTTCAGGATCTGGAATATGCCGCGGCATTCGAGATCGACCGCAGGGCTCAGGATCTTCTTGGCTGCATCGTCGTCGCACCCGGCGCCCTGAGCGCGTTCCGCAGGGAGGCCCTCCTGGAGGCCGGGCCGGTCACGAACGACACGCTGGCGGAGGACACCGACCTGACGCTGCAGCTGCATCGCCTCGGCTGGAAGGTGGTCTTTGCATCGGATGCCTTTGCCGACACGGAGGCACCCGAGACCGTGAAGGCGCTTCTCTCCCAGCGCTTCCGCTGGGCTTTCGGAACCCTCCAGTGCCTCTGGAAGCACGGGAAAGTCACCTTCTCACGCGGTTCCGGATGGCTTGGTTGGTTTGCCCTCCCCTCGATCTGGGTCTTCCAGATCGCCGTCGTCGCGGTCACTCCCATCCTGGATCTTCTGGTGCTCTGGTCGCTCTGGCTCGGGCGCGGAATCGCGATCTGGCCCTACTTCCTCGCCTCGCTCTGCCTCGATGTCCTGCTGGCCGTCGTGGCGCTGGCCCTTGCCGGGAGAAAGTTGCGGACGGCCTGGCTGAGCATTCCGATGCGTCTTCTCTACCGACCCCTTCTCGGCTATGTCGTCTGGAAATGCATCCTGAAAGCGCTCGGGGGAAGCTGGGTCCGCTGGTCGAAGCTCGACCGCACGGCGGCCGCCATCGCCCAGAAAGAACAGGCATTGCGACTGAAAAACCCCGATTCCCCTATCCAGTGAAACGATTCTTGCCCACCCTTCTGCGCATTGGCCTGCCGCTTCTGGCTGGCGCTCTTCATGTGGAAGTTATCGCGGGCGCCGAGGCGGTTTCAAAACTGAAGGTTCCTGAGAAGGGGGCCTACACCGGTGCCTATTGCGACTTCGGTGATGGGGAGGATGGGGTCACCCTCGAGGCGATCGAGAAATTCCAGGAACTCACCGGGAAGCCGCTTGCCATCGTGGCCTTCGGTTCCTTCTGGGCGCGCGGCTCCTTCCCCTCGGAAAAAGTCGCCCTCGTGCGATCGTACGGCGCGGTTCCGCTTCTCTTCTGGTCACCGTGGGATGCCCCCTTCGATCAGGATCGCGGACCGGACCGCTTCTCTCTCAATGAAATCCTAGCAGGGAAGTGGGACGCCTACATCGATGCCTGGGCCGATGCCGCCGCCAAGGTGCCCGGAGAGTTCTTCGTCTCCTTCGCCTGCGAGATGAACGGCACATGGTTCCCTTGGTCGGGTCATTTTTACGGAAAGGGACCGCCGACGCATGGGGATGTGAAGGATCCATCGACTTGGCCGGGTCCGGAAACTTTCAAGAAAGCCTGGCGTTATGTTGTGGATCGCTCGCGGGCCCGCGGAGCGACCAATATCCTCTGGGTCTTCCAGCCCAACAATTATTCGTACCCGTGCATCCCATGGAATCTCGCGGCCGCGTACTACCCCGGAGCCGC
>JBEAOJ010000090.1:0-6024 GCA_041164985.1 Verrucomicrobiota bacterium
GATATGAACCGCGACATTTTTGAAAACCTGTTCGTCTTAGAGATGACGAACAACCATCAGGGAAGTCTCGAGCGCGGTCTTCAGATCGTGCGCGAGCACAGCCGCGTGGCCCGTTTCAACAATGTCCGGACGGCCATCAAACTCCAGTTCCGGGATGTGGATACATTCATTCACAAGGACTTCCGTGATCGTCAGGATATACGCTACATCAAGCGGGTGCTGGAGACCCGGCTCTCCAAGGAGGATTACGCAATCCTGATCAAGGCGATCATCAAGAACGGGTGCATCCCGATGTCCACTCCGTTCGATGAGAAGTCGGTCGACTGGTGTGTGGAGTTCGATCTTCCGATCATCAAGATCGCCAGCGCTGATTCCAACGACTGGATGCTCCTGGAGAAGATTGCCTCCACACGAAAGCCCTGCATTATCTCCTTCGGGGGGACTCCGCTGAAGGACATGGACGATGTGGTGACTTTCTTTGAAAACCGGAACATCCCCTTGGCGATCAACCACTGCGTGGCCGCCTACCCCCACGAGGACAACGAGGCGGAACTGGATCAGATCGATTTTCTAAAAAAACGCTACCCAGGCCACACGATAGGTTATTCCTGTCACGAGTATCATGACTGGGTCATGTCCATCGGGATCGCCTATGGAAAGGGGGCCCGTACTTTCGAGCGCCATATCGACATTAACAGCGACGGATTTGAGGTGGCCAAGTATTCATCCCTCCCCGAGCAGATTGATACATGGTACCGGTCATTCCACAAGGCAGTGGAGTTCTGCGGGACGGCAAGCGACACCAGAAAGCTGCCGATCGCGAAGGAAACCGCTTACCTCGACACCTACATACGGGGTGTGTACGCAAACCGTGATCTCAAGCCCGGGGACCTTCTCACCGAGGAAGATATCTACATGGCGATCCCGCTTCAGAAGGGGCAGATCTCATGTCGGGAGCTGATGCTTGGGAAATACGGACACCGCATGGTGGCAGAGTGCAAAAAGGATGCTCCTCTCTCCATCGACCATATCGACTCCCCGTACTCCAGTGACTCACGTCTCAAGGAGATCATCCATCAGCGTGGGCTCTAAGCCATGAAAAAGATCAGCATCGTTTCGGGGTGCTACAACGAGGCTGGTAATGTCGAGGAGCTTGTGGCCAGGGTCCGCAAGGCCATGGCCGAGTTTCCCGGTTATGACTACGAGCAGATCATTATTGATAACGCCTCGACCGACGGGACTCCCGGGATCTTGCGGAAACTCGCTGCTGAAGATCCGAAGATCAAGGTGATCCTGAATGCGCGCAACTTCGGACATATAAGATCTCCATATCATGGGATCCTCCAGGCAAGCGGTGATGCAGTCATTTACCTGGTCTCTGACCTTCAGGAGCCGCCGGAATTGATTCCGCAGTTCATTCGGGAATGGGAGCAGGGGGCCAAGGCTGTCGTCGGAATCAAGGATTCCAGCAGTGAGTCACCGCTGTTTTTTGCCATCCGTCGCTTCTATTACGGTTTGGTGGATCGGTTGGCCGACACCAAGACGATCCAGAACTTCACCAGCTTCGGCCTCTACGACCGTGTGATCATTGACTACTGCCGGTCACTGAATGATCCCTATCCCTACTTCCGCGGGCTGATTGCCGAGATCGGACTGCCGGTGAAGAAGATCTCCTACCATCAACCGCTGCGGATGCGTGGCATCACCAAGAACAATTTCTACACGCTTTACGACATCGGAATGCTTGGGATCACGAATTTCTCCAAGATTCCCCTTCGCCTGGCGGCGATGCTGGGGTTTGCCACGGCCTTTCTGAGCCTGCTGGTGGCCCTTGGTTACTTGATCTATAAGCTGCTGTTCTGGGAAAAGTTTCCGCTCGGTGCCGCTCCCATTGTGACGGGATTGTTCTTCTTTGGATCGGTGCAACTTTTCTTCATCGGGATCCTTGGGGAATACATCGGTGCAATCCACACTCAGGTCATGAAGAGACCTCTCGTTGTGGAGAAGGAACGGATTAATTTTTAAGAGGATCAATAAATTCAGACCGTATGCATGCCGATCAATCATCCAAAGTCAAAAGCACAAAAAGCATCTCTTGGCCGCTGTGGATCGGTGCAATTTTCCTTGTCTTGATTTCCTTGTCGTGGGTTATGCAGCAACCCACTCGTGAGGAAGCATTTGGCGACACGGTGAAGTTGTGGGATCTGTCTCAAGCGGGCGCCGGAGGGTGGACTCCGAGCTATATGCTGGGTCACTCGCCGATCCTTCTTAATGCCGTGATGATAGGCGTGACCCTGGCTGGTACTGTCTCCCAAACCTTGGGGGTTCTTACCGGTGCTCTTGCCGCAACCAAACTGCTCGCTGTGGCCTACATGGCTCTGAGCGGCATGATGATGTATCTGTTACTTCTGCGTCTACGGGCTGAGCGATCCGTGGCGCTGTTGGGTGCACTCTTTTATATCATCCTTCCGTCCATTAACGTGCGCCTGGGAATCTATGAGCACTTCGGCGTGGGTCCCTGCTTTATTTTCGCACCGCTTGTCCTGAGGGGTATTGTAGCGGTAGCCGAAGATGGCTCTCCCAGGGAGATTGTTCTTCTGGGACTATCGGCGGCTGCTCTCGCACTCAGTTACACGAAGATAGCAGTCGTCATGTCGCCGATGCTGCTGCTCTGGGCGGTGGAAGCATTAAGGCAGAATCCAGACCATCTGAAGCGGTCCCTTGTTGCATACGGATGGAGCCTGCTGGTGGCGGCAGCAGGTGCCCTTGCTTTTCTGGTGCCGTCATTGAGGGAATTCGGCTTTGCAGCGGGCTTCCTCTTCGATCCTCTTGAGGGATGGAAGCATCATTATGCCTTCAAGACCCCTCTGCTCTGGATCGATCTCTGGGGTTTCCTGACAAAGGGTAGTCCCGAATTGACGGGGGACGCCCAGATGTTCCAGATCGGACTGATCCCTCTTGTGGGCCTCTCCCTTGCACTCTCGCTTTCCTCACTTGCTGAATGGCGCGCATCTCAGCTCGGACGTTGGTTTCTCATGCTGACGGCCTGCTGGTTACTCTCGATTTGGATGGCCTCAGGACCTGATGGAATTCTCCTCGGGCATATCAATGCGCTCAAAACGTCCCAGGGCATTCCCGATACTTCGATTCCTGTTCTGTGGCTTTCGGTTATCTGGTTCGGTTGGCTGGTCTATAGAACTGCTGATCAACTTGTGCAGGCACGGCATTGGATTGCATCCGCGATCACACTCATCGTTCTGGTTCTTCCCGTGTTTCGGATGGTGGAATTACTTCCGCTATTCAACGACATCAGGGCTCCGGAGTCATTCTGGAGCGTGGGAGGATTCTGCTGTCTTGCTGCTGCGGTGGGCATGGCCTTCTGGATGCTCTTTACAGAGGTGGTCAGCAAAGGATGGCGCAAGCCGCTTGCGATCGCGGTGGGCCTTCTCATGCTGGTGGAACTTTACCCGATCCATTCGGCGTACTGGACCCGTGGGATGGATCGTCAGATATTCACCGAGTATGATCAGGCCGCCTCCTTCCTCAAGACAGCGCCGATACAAGGGCGTGTGCATCCTCTGAGTGGCCGCTATTTTTACCTTACCTTGCCGCAAAAAGCGGGCAGGGCAATCGATTCAGAGGCAGCATGGCGTCACTTTCAGCTGAAGTGGGTGCGTCATCTGGAGGTTGCGGGTAATGCCTCTGGTGATGCGATCCGCAGTTACATGAATCTCGCCGGCGTCGCCTACATCCTGCTCGACAAGGAGGATCCTTTCTCGCCGAAGCAGATGCAGGATTTCTTCCGATCGGTCTACCCGGTGGCCTTCGAGAACCGCTACTTTGCGGTGCTCGCCAATCCAACGACTCTCTACCCGGCGTTCCTGGCCAAAGATTTTGTGGTGCTGCCGCCTGAGAGCTATCCTATGGCTCCTGCCACGCTGCAGCTCCTGCCGCAGAATCTTATCACGGTGGAGATGGGGGGAGTGGATCGCAACATGCCGGGATTTGCCGGCATGGCGAAGGGGCCGAACCAGATCGAGTTGCTGGCTCAGTATCAGGGGAAGGCGGGTCAGCCATTCGGTCGAGTGCCCATCGTCGGCAACCGCATGGATAACTATCAGCGGATGAGCTATCAGCTCCCGCCGACCGTTTCGGGATGGCTCGTCGTCTCCGAGGCCTATCATCCCGACTGGACCGTGACGATCGATGGCAAGGCCGCCGAGGTCCATCGCGCCGAAGCCGCCCTGCTCTCGGCCTTCGTTCCTCCCGGCTCCCATGAAGTGACCTTCCAGTTCAAGGCTCCGGCTTGGTATTCCATCAGTTTGGGCTTTGGTAGTTTGTTTTGGATCGTTTCAGGAAGTGCGCTCCTCCTCCTGTCAACCAAAAGGGCTCCAGTAGGTTGGCGTGCATGGTGGGAGAGGAGTATCGATAAATAAGAACAAGATAAGTAATAGATGAATACGTCAACATCAGCCATGGCACCATGCCGTGTATGCGGATCGGAAATTATTATTCCAAAATGGGATGTCGATTCCTACAAGGTAGGAAAGTGCCGGAGTTGTACGGCCATGTTGGTTACCAATCCGCCGACACTTGAGGAGTTGGCGGAATACTACAAGGGAGTTTCCGATCCCGCGTATTACAATGAGAACCGTGAGCAACTGAGTTATTTTTACAACAAGTTGGGAGGCATTATCAAAGGGATGTGCCCGGATGGTAAAAGGATTTTCGACGTGGGATGCTCCCGCGGATGGTTCATGGACTCGATGAGGGGGTGGGAGTGCCATGGAAACGAGTTGAATGAGTTTGAAGCAGGGGAGGCCAAGAAACTCTACGGGGGCAACATTATTCAAGGCCCTTTTGAGACATGCCCGGACTACCAGAAGCCTTTCGATGTAGTGACAATTCAGGATGTGCTCGACCACTTCATCGATCCCGTTGCGGTGATCAAGAAGGCTAACAGGATGCTGAAAAAGGGCGGTCTCCTGGTGATCAAGGTTCACGATTATGACTGCCTCTATGCCAAATTGACCGGCAGCAGATTTTACGCGGTGATCCCTCCTTCTCACTTGACTTACTTTACGCGAAAATCACTCAGGATTCTGTGTGAGCACAATGGATTTAAGTTAAAAAAAACCTGCCATTTGTCACAAGCCATTACAATCCCGACGATTTTCTTCCGATTATCCCACTCTAATCGCAATTCGTTTTTTGGCAGGATTCATACCCTCCTTGAAAAAACTTTTCTAAGGAGAGTGACCGTGAAAAAAAACCTCCATGATATTATAACCATCTTTGCAGTAAAAACATCAGAGTGCGAATAGGGTGGCGGACTTCGGAACTGGAAATGTGGCTGGATCATAGCCCTGGCAGCCTTGCTCTACCTCCCCTCCAAATGGGCTCCCGCCAAGTGGCGTTAGTGGTAGAACGGCGAAAAAGTTGAAGTGGAAATTTGAGATTCGAAGGAACATTTCGCGCCAAGAAACTGAAAATGGAAGGGCTAGGAACGGCGGGGGTGAGGGATGCCGTTTCTCCATCAGTAATCCACTGGAAATAGTGGAGAGAGCTTTTTATGAGGCTGAAGGCTTGAAATCTCCGGCCTAAAGAAGAATTGTTGTCTGAAGTTCCTCTGCCCAGAGTTCCGTTTCAAGCTTCAGGTTTCTGGTCTCCCTCACTCCTTTCCGATGACCGATTTCTTTTCCCCGGTTTCTCATCACATCGTCCACCAACGCACCGTTTGGATCAGCTGGGCGGCCCTTCTCCTCGCACTCGTCGTCTATTGCACGGGACTCGGGAGCGACCATCTCGCGACCAATGGCGACGAACTCCTCTACGCACAGATCTCTAAGCTTACCGCGCAGACGGGCGATCTCCTTCCGCTTCAGTCGATTGATGAGAAGGCTCGCAACACCAAGCCCCCGCTCCTCTTCTGGCAGGGAATCCTTTCCACCGACTGGGGCAACCACTGGTCACTCGCCCTGCTCCGTGCACCAAGCGTCCTCTACACTCTCCTCACGGCAGGGC
>JBEAOJ010000091.1:0-7508 GCA_041164985.1 Verrucomicrobiota bacterium
CAGAAGATCATCCGCCTGATCCAGAACGCCCAGAATCTGAAGGCCCCCTCCCAGCGCTTCACCGACAAATTCGGCACCGGCTACACCTGGACGATCCTATCCCTCTGCACCGTCATGTTCTTTGTCTGGTGGCTGGCACTCGGCCTGCCTCCGTTCGAAACACTCGACGGGAGCGCCAGCGCCTTCTACCGAACCATGACCCTACTGGTCGTCGCATCCCCCTGCGCCCTGGTTCTCTCGGTCCCCTCGGCAATCCTCTCAGCCATTGCAAGCGGCGCGAAGCGGGGAATTCTCTATCGCGGGGGCGCCGCCATCGAGACCCTCGCCAATGTCTCTGTCGTGGCTCTGGATAAAACCGGCACCCTGACATCGGGAAACCTGACCCTCGCTGAGATCGACGTCTTCGAGGGATCGAAGGAACAGTTCCGGAAAGTTGCCCATTCCCTCGCCCGCCTCTCCGAGCATCCCCTCTCCCGGGCCATCCGAAGGATCGCCGCGACTTGGGGAACCCCAGCGATGGAGGCGGCCAACTTCGAGACCATCCTGGGCAAGGGAGTCCGGGCCAACGTCGACGGGGAGATCTATGTCATGGGAAGCCGCAAGCTCGTTCTGGGACTCGACCGCTTTGCGTGCCGGGAGCTGCCACCCGCAGGAAAAACAGCGGGAGCCGTTGTCTGGGTTGCAGGCGACACTCTCCTGGGAAGAATGGTCTTCACCGACGAGGTGAGGCCGGAATCCGCAGTCACCCTCAGGACGCTCCACCGGCAGGGAGTCCGCACCGTCATGCTGACAGGCGATCACCGCGATGCCGCCGAGTTGATCGGTACAAAGGTCGGCATCGGGGAGATCCTCTCCGAACTCTCGCCCGACAAGAAAGTCGAGGCCGTAGAGAATCTGAAGGAGGGTGGCAAAGTGCGCGTCGCCATGATCGGGGATGGCGTGAACGATGCCCCCTGCATCGCGGCCGCCGATGTCGGCGTTGCCATGGGTGCGCGCGGCTCCGATGCCGCGCTCGAGCAAGCCGAAGTGGTGCTGATGAATGATCGGATCGAGAACTTTCTGCTGGCCCGCCTGTTGAGCGTTCAGGCCAAGGGGATCATCACCCAGAACATCGTCGTCGCCCTCGGCACCGTCCTCGGGATGGTCTGCGCCGCCTTCATCTACCCGGTCCCGCTCACGCTCGGGGTCGCCGCCCATGAGGGCAGCACGCTACTGGTCGTCCTGAACAGCCTTCGGCTGCTGGCAATCAAACTCCCGGAGGAATCAATGGAGACTTAGAGGCTCTAGCAATTTAGGCTGTAGGCTTTTAGGGCTTCTGCAGCCCAACGAAGATCTCCACAGCAACTCCCTTTACTCTCCCTATTTTCCTGAATTCCTGAGTTCCTGATTAATTCGTCAGAAAGATCAGTTCACCGGCGCGAACGAACCGTTCGGCAACTGGCGGAAGAGCTGCCTGCCCCTGGGGTAGGAAGGAACATAGCTGCCATCCATCTGCTGGACATAGCTGATCTTCGCAGGAGTGAAGCTGCCGTCGGAGGTGCGTGTGTAGAGAGTCTGGGTGGTCTGCTGCTGGGGAGCCTGGCCTCCGCCACTTGATTTCGGAATGAAGGCGTTGATGGCCTGGGATCCGACGCTGCCTGCCCCGGCCGCGATGGCTCCGGCAGCCACGGGATTCACGCCACGCATCAGGGCTCCGGTGCCCGCGCCGATTCCAGCGGCGGTGACACCCTGGACAAGTGCCGCGCCCATCGGGGTCATGACGGAACGAGGTTGACCGTTGGGACCGATCTCAGTGGTGCAGGCTGCAAGAAGGGCCGTGGCGGAAGCAAGAGCGAGGAGGGAGTTGGTCTTCATATAAACTGAGTTAACAAACAAAAAAGGAATAAGGAAGAATGAAAAACGGGAGAGTTTGCCGGTTTGAGTGAAGGCGGTTTTTGAGGTTTATGCCGGGGAGCGGAGCGCATAACTTCAAACCCATGAACGGGGAACATTCAACCGAGCTCCCGACCACCCTGCCGGTGATGGTGCTGCCCGGTGTGACCCTCTTCCCCAACGCCCTGCTGCCCCTTCACATTTTCGAGACGCGCTACCGCCTGATGCTGGAGGAGGCCTTGGGTGATTACCGGATGCTTGCGATGGCGATGCCCCGGGACAAGCAGGAGAGGGAGGTCGAGACGATCGCCGGCGCCGGTCTGGTACGGGCCTGCATCCGCAACGAGGATGGCACCTCCAACCTGATCCTGCAGGGGGTGAGCCGGGTGCGGTTCATCGGGTGGGAGCAGACGGAGCCCTTCCGCATCGCCCGGATCGAGGCTGTTGAAAGCAGGGAAGGAGATCAGGAAAACATCGAGTCAAGGGTCACCCAGCTCCATGCCCTCTGTGCCAGGTTCAAGGAGCAGGGGATCGAGTTGCCCTCCCAGTTCGAGGCTTATCTCAACCAGATCACCAACATCGGGGTCATCACCGATCTGGTGGCCTCGACGCTGGTGGCCGATTCCCGCGTGCGTCAGATGCTTCTGGAAGAGGTCGAGATCCCGAAGAGGCTGGAGAAGCTTCTTGCGGGACTGCGCGCACAACTCTCCTGATCATGGCGCGCCGTTCCAAGGAGGGAGAGTTGCAGTTGGGATTCGACATGGCCCCTCTCCTGCCACGGAAAGCGGTAGCACCATCAGCCGCGAAGATCGGGGATGCCACGGAGATTACCCGCGCCGAGGAAATCCAGCTTCCAGACCCCAACTCCCAGCTCCAAGTTCACGGCACTTGCCGCCCGGCAACCGGTGCCGCCCTTCGGGCTGCGGCTTTGCCGCAGTCTTCCGCGCCGGTTCCCACCGGCTTGGTTCCCAGCTCCCAACTTCCAGCTCCCAACTCCCAGCTTCCAGACCCCAGCTCCCAACTCCCAAATGTCCTGACCGTTGCCCAACTGACCCGCCGGATTTCGAGCGTGCTGGAAGAGGAGATCGGATCGGTCTGGGTGGAGGGGGAGATTTCCAATCTCCGCCGCCAGTCCTCGGGACATTCCTACTTTACCCTCAAGGATGAGGAATCGCAGCTCTCCTGCGTCCTCTTCGCCCGGACAGCATCCGGTCAGAAGGTTGCTCTCCGCGATGGGCTTCAAGTTCAACTTCAAGGTCAGATCAGTGTTTACCAGCCCCGGGGTCAGTATCAGCTCGTGGTCAGGGTCGTTCAGGCGAAGGGGGAGGGGTTGCTCCAGGCCCGATTCGAGGAATTGAAGCGCCGTCTGGCTGCCGAAGGCCTCTTCGATCAGTCACGCAAGAGGACGCTGCCGCGATTTCCCCGACGAATCGGGGTCGTCACCTCACCCACGGGCGCGGCGATCCATGACTTTCTGCAAGTGCTTCATCGCCGTCATCCGGGACTCCGCGTCGTGATCAACCCCGTTCGGGTTCAGGGGAAGGGGGCCGCTGCGGAAATAGCCGCCGCCATCACGGAGCTTGCCGCAGGAGGAGGCGTCATTGGTCCTGTCGATCTCATCGTCGTCACCCGTGGCGGCGGCAGCCTCGAGGATCTCTGGGAATTCAACGAGGAGGCGGTGGCGCGTGCGATCGTGGCCTCCTCGGTTCCCGTCGTGAGCGCCGTCGGACACGAAATCGACTTCTCGATCGCCGACTTTGCGGCCGATCTTCGTGCCCCGACTCCGAGTGCCGCCGCGGAGTTGATCGCCGCGGAGGGTTCTGAGCTTCTGGAGCGCTCACGGTCGCTTGTGGCCCGGATCGGGCGTGAAGCTCTGGCAAGGACAGGACTCCATCACGCCGTGCAGCAGCGCCTGGCCTCTTCACCGCTCTTCCGCGACCCGTTGCGCAGGGTCGAAGAGGCAAGGCAGACGAGCGACCGGATCGAGGAGTTTCTCACCGGGACAATGGAGCGGCGGACGGAGCAGGTCTCCGCGACGATCGCGCGCCGCGCGGCACAGATCGCCTCGGCCCATCCGGGCCACCGATTGCTCCATGCGGGTCAGAGAATCTCAACCCTGGGAGAGCAACTCGGCATACTGATGGCTCACAGGCTCGAACGCGACAAGGGACGGATGAACCTCGTGAGCGCGGCCCTGTCGGCCCTGAACCCCGAGGCGACCCTCGCCCGGGGATTCAGCATCACCCGCAATGCCGAGGGGAAGGTGGTCACCTCGGCTTCATCCTTAAAGACAGGGGATCTCCTCAGGACAACTTTGGCCGACGGGGAGGTCGAGTCGGACGTAAGGTAGCACGGTAACCAGTAACAGAAAGGCCTCTCCTTTTCAGGTTTCAGCCTTCAAGTCTCAGGTTTTCATCTTCTGCCCCGAAGGGGCTTGAAGGTCACAAAATCTTCCCGAGCAGGAACGGGAGGAGTTCGGCGATCGGAATGCGGCGTTGCTGCATCGAGTCGCGCTCGCGCAGGGTCACGGTGTCCTTGAGTTCCGGTTTCTCCTCACCAAGGGTCTCGAAGTCGATCGTGACGCCGAAGGGCGTTCCGACCTCGTCCTGGCGGCGGTAACGCCGTCCGATGGCTCCCGTTTCGTCGTAGAAAACGCTCATGTGGGGACGGAGCAACGCGACGATCTCGCGGGCCTTGGCGACAAGCTCGGGCTTGTTCTTGAGCAGCGGGAAGATGCCGACCTTGATCGGTGCGATGCGCGGATGGAAGTGAAGGACCGTGCGGACCTCGCTCTTACCCTTCTCGTCGGTGACGGTCTCCTCCTCGAAGGCATTCGAGAGAATGGCCAGCGCCAACCGGTCGAGGCCGGCCGAGGGCTCGATGACGTGGGGGACGTAGAGTCCCTTGAAGAGTTTTTCGCAGAAGGCCGCAACCTGCTCGCGTGTGGTGTCGGGATTGTTGCGAGCCGCGTAGGCCTCTTCGGTGAAGGCCACCTTCTGCTCCGCAGTCATGGCGTCGCAGGCCGTCTTGAGTTCCTCGTCGAAATACTCCAGCTGCTTGCCCGAGTGGGCTTGGTGCTGGGTCAGGTCGAAGCTGCCTCGCGCCGCGATCCCCTCGAGTTCGTCGGTGCCGAAGGGGAACTTGAAGAGGATGTCGACGCAGGCCCGCGCGTAGTGTGCCAGGTCGGCCTTGGACTGCCAGTAGTAGTCGAGATCCTCGGCGCCAAGACCGATCGAGGCGTAGTAGGCGGTGCGCTGGGCGACCCAGTAACGGTGCCACATCTCCCATCCCCAGTCCGGCTTCGGCTCGCTCAGGTCGGCTCCCTCGCTCCACGAGGCCACGGAGCCATGGATCAGCTTCACCGCCTCGTCCGGCTTGATGAAGAACTCCAGTTCCATCTGCTCGAACTCGCGGGAGCGGAAGGTGAAGTTCTTCGGTGTGACCTCGTTGCGGAAGGCCTTGCCGATCTGGCCAATCCCGAAGGGAACCTTCACGCGCGAGGAGTCGCAGACATTTTTGAACTGGGCGAAGATCGCCTGGGCCGTCTCGGGGCGCAGGTAGGCGATGTCATCCTCCGTGGCCGTCGGGCCGACATAGGTTCGGAGCATGAGGTTGAAGGGACGCGCCTCGTTGAGCAGCCCCCCCGTCTCCGGGTGGAAATCTACGGAGCCCTCGACGACCTCGGTCCGTTCCTCGCCCAGCAGTTCGATCTCCTCGGGTTTACCCGCCGATGATCCCGCATTCTGCGAGACCAGCAGTCTCACACGCTTGCGGAAGCTCTCGATATGCTCACCCTGCTTCATGAGGACCGAGAGAGTGCGATCAAGGCTCCATCCGTTGGGAGCCTTGGCTCCCGTGAAGCGGATCACCGAACCTCCCTGCGGCTCGACATGGTCGGCGCGGACCCTTTTGTTGGTGATGGTGCACTCGCGCATCATGTCGGCGAAGGTGTCGACGTGGCCGCTGGCCTTCCAGACCGCAGGATGCATGATGATGGTGGCATCCAGACCGACGACATCGTCCCGGTCGCGGGTCATCGCGCGCCACCAGGTGTCGCGGAGATTCCGCTTCAGTTCCGCTCCGAGCGGGCCGTAGTCCCAGAACCCCCCGATGCCTCCGTAGATCTCCGAGGACTGGTAGATGAAGCCCCGGCGTTTGCAGAGACTGACGATCTTCTCCATGCGGGTGTCGGTGGTTGCTGGTTTGGACATAGGGGAAAGGGATTTGGGCTGAAGGCGATTAGACTATTGGTTCAGAAACTATCGGGATGGGAAATGAATCTAAGGCTAACAGCCTAAAAGTCTTCAGTCTATCAACCTTGCCGGGCTATTGCCCGGCATCAGAACGTCTCACCGCTGCGGGTGACGCCGCCGGTCTTGGTCCAGATGACGCTGCCTGGGATCTCCTCCGTTTTGCCTTTCCGCTCGGCAACCACGTCGTAGGGGGCAAGCAGGGTTCCCGCCTTGAGTCCCTGCCGGATGGCGGCGCGGAGTTTGTAGGAATCGAGGGAGCGGCACGATTCGTCGAGTTGGAGTTCGCTCAGGCGGATCCTCGTGGCACCGATGTTTCCGGGTTCGGGCTTGGCCGGGGAGATGAGTTCGTAATGGAAGAGCGCGTATTTTCCGACGGAGGGTCCTTCGTTAAGCGACTTGAGGGTCAGGATGGAGAAGCCGTCGACCCTGCCGATCCAGGCGTCGAATTCCTGGGTGCCGCCTTTGAGGCCGGAGAGGGAGATGCGGTAGTGGCTGGAGGAGGCCGGTGCGACCACCGTCCTGCAGGTGTGCCCCGACTTGTCCTTTGTCTCCCACTGGCCGACAAGCCAGGTATCGATGCTCTGGGAGGGGCCCGATGGGGGATGATCGAAGAGGCATCCGGTGAGAAGCAGAAGGCTACCCAGCAGGGAAAGGAGGCGGAAGGTGCGGATCATGGGAAAAGGATGAAGTGGCGATGATTCAGAATGCGGGATTGCTTATCAAAGCCTTCGGTAAAAACTCCCTCGGCCTTTGTCAGATCCGCGTTCCCGCGGGAATCACGGCATTCTTGGGGATCACGACGATGCCGTCACGGATGTAGTAACCGGGACCCTCCGAGTTGGCATCCTTGTCGTGGGGAGTGATGACCACGCCGTCGCCGATGCGGGCGTTCTTGTCGATGATCGCGTCCTCGATGACGCAGTCGCGACCGATCCCGATGGGGATCTCTCCGGCGGGAGTGCCTCCCTTGTCGCTCTCGAAATAGTCGGCCCCCATGACGATGGTGTTGCGTAGGCGGGCTCCCGGATTGATGAAGCTGCGGATGCCGACGATGCAGCGCTCCAGCCTTGCCGAACGGATCTGGCAACCGTCGGAGATCATGGCGCGGTCGACGATCGTCTCCTCGATCACGCTGGCGGGGAGGAAGCGCGACTGGGTGTAGATCGGGGCCCCGGGGGCGTAGAAATTGTACTGGGGCTTGGGATCGCAGAGGTTGAGGTTGGCGTCGAAGAAGGAGCGGATCGTGCCGATGTCCTCCCAGTAACCCCGGAAGATGTAGGCCTGCACGTTGCGCGAGCCGATCGTGGCGGGGATGATGTTCTTGCCGAAGTCATCGAGGGTGTTGTCGAGGCAGTCGGCCAGCACCTTGCGGTTGAAGACATA
>JBEAOJ010000092.1:0-3665 GCA_041164985.1 Verrucomicrobiota bacterium
TGTGGCTATGACTCAACTTAAGTTGCTCTAGGAGTGGCTTGACGAAGTCTTGACCACGAAAGACTCGAAAAGCAGGCATGTCACGAAAGAGTGCCGCACCGGCTGTTGTCCTGAACCCCAAAGTTGAAAGATTTGACCCAACTTCTCCCAAGAAACCTCGCTTGACGGAAAGCCCGACTTGGAGCAATCTCCTAGAACTATTTTCAAGCGGGCGTAACTCAGTTGGTAGAGTGCAACCTTGCCAAGGTTGATGTCGAGGGTTCGAATCCCTTCGCCCGCTCCACTCTTTTTGCGGTGAGCTTTGTTGCTGTTCACTTGCCGTAGGTTTAGCTACGGCATCGTTCACGCGCCTAGCTCACCATCAAAAATAGAATCCTCATCAAGGTCAGGGATTTGCACTCGAGAAGAGAACCTGGCTTGCGGGAAAAGCTAGGTGGACAGGCAAAGCCAGCTGAAAGGCGAGCTTTGCGGGAGCACGCGAGCCAATTCGCCCGCTCACACCTTCTCGTCAAGGAGTCGGCGGCATTCCACTTTCAATCTCCGGCGGGAACAAGATCCGGTTTCTTGATCGGTTTCTGGTTGGGCGAGGGGAGTACCTCATCGAGGTGGAAGATGTCCTCCTCTTCGGTCTCATCCGTTTCCAAAGGGGCAAATCGCTCGGCCTTGAATCCACGCTCGATCCCCAGCTTGTTGGTGGGGTTCCGAAGTTCCGTGAGGTAGACGGCCACTTCGCCGGGATTGGCGTTAAAGTCGCATCCCGGAACCAGATCCCGAATATGGTAGGTGTTCCCCTTCTTGGGAAGCTGATTGTACAAAGCCTGGATTCCCAGAGGGAAGGAGTCGTCAATGCAAACGACGGCTTGACCGGGAAGGAACATCGTTTTGTCCGAGAGGTCGGGAAACGGGTTTCTACTTCGAAACCGCCTTCTTGCGGTTCTGGACGTAGGCGCTCCGTGTCGCAAGATAAGGATCCACTGCATCCTTGGTGACTGCGTCGTAGGCGCTCATTCGTCCGTTCATGCTACGTGCCGTATTGGGGTAGTTTATGGCCAGCGAGGTGGCGCCTCCGAGTCCCCCGATGACTCCGAAGGTAACCCATGTCACGGGGCTCAGGGCGACGTCGCCGGCAAATCCGACTGTTTCGCGCAGGCTCTTGGGGCCGATCAGCGGAAGGACGATGTAGGGTCCGTGACCGATACCCCACTGGGCGAATGTCTGGCCGGTGTCTTCGGGGGGAACGTCGGTCAGCGCGGGGATGCGGTCAGAGACTTTCATGATGCCTGCGACACCTGCGGTGCTATTGACGACAAACTTCCCGGTTTCCTTGCCTGCGCGCTGGAACTTTAACTGGAGCAGGTCGTTCACGAAACGAACCGGATATTCGAGGTTGTCAAAGACGTTGTAGACTCCCTTCCTCACGGGTTTCGGCAGAATGGTGTCGTAGGTGCGGGAAACCGGCTTGAGAATATACCTGTAGAACTGGTGGTTGACCCAGAAGATGCCGCGGTTGACCGGTTCGATGGGGTCGGCGATCAGTGCCACATCACTGTACTCGTCGAGATCATCATCGGCGGAGGCGGTGGATTTGCCCGTGCTTTTTGCTGGTGGGACTTTTGTCGGTTTGGCGACGGTGATTTTGGCAGGCGCGGGAGTGGGGGTGGGCGTTGCCTTTGGCTTTGGAGTCGGAGTTGGTGTTGCCTTTGGCTTGGGGGTGGCTACTGCGACTGCGGGGGCGGTTGGCAGTTGCTTGGCAAAGATCTTGGTCGCCGGTGTTGCCGTTGGCTTGGGAGTCGGACTCGGCTTTGCAGAGGAAGTGGAGCAGGCGATGTGTACTTTTTTCTGCGGTTCCACCGCGCTACGCAGATAGCAGGTCTCCCCGGAGTTTCTGCCTCTTGACCCCAAGGTCCTGACAGGGACGATCCCCTCTTGGGTGATCATGACGATCGGGGAATCGGATTCATTCGAAGCGGCTGGAAGCATCCTGACAGCAACCGCAAAGACTGACACGATCAGTAATAGGGTACGGGTTCTGGTCATTGGTTGGGGATCGAGAAGAAAACCTCTTCTTACCTTTCATGCCCGGAACGGAATGGCAATGCGTTTCTACAGAGCAAGGGAGTTGTTGGATGGGTTTTTGGGGGTTAAGGCTTCCGGAAACGGGGCAGGGGATGCAACATTCCCCCCCGTGGACACATCAGATTCCTCGGACATCCTGCTGGCACGCGATGGCGCCGTCATCTGGCACCCCTTCACCCAGCATGGTCTGGGGCGGCCCGTTCTTCCCGTGGCGGAGGCCAGGGGTGCTGTGCTCCGTGACACGCAGGGACGGGAATACCTGGACATGATCTCTTCCTGGTGGGTGAACCTCCATGGCCACGGCCGTCGGGAGTTGGCCCAGGCAGTGGCGGAACAGATCCAGCGTCTCGACCATGTGCAGTTCGCCGGGGCCACGCACGAGCCCGCTGTCCGTCTGGCGGAGCGTCTGCTGGAGAAGGCTGGGCTTGCCGGGAGTGCGAGGGTCTTCTACTCGGACAACGGCTCCACGGCAGTGGAGGCGGCATTGAAGATCGCCCACCAGCATTGGGTGAATCGCGGTGAGCCGCGCCGGCTCTTCGCGACGCTCCGCGGCAGCTACCATGGCGACACGGTCGGGGCGATGAGTGTCGGTCGCAGTTCCGGGTTCTTCGATGCCTTTCACGGGATGATGTTCGAGACCGTCTCCCTGCCTGTCCCGCTGATCTGGAACGGATTCGCCAACGAGGAAGGGGAGAAGGCGGCGCTGGAGGAGGCCTCGCGTCTTCTCGAGGGTGATGCCGACTCCATGGCGGCTCTCATCGTCGAACCCCTTGTCCAAGGGGCCGGCGGGATGAGGTTTCACTCGCCCCGGTTCCTTGAAAAGCTCTGCGCTCTCTTCCGTGACCGGGGCATCCCCGTGATCTTTGACGAGGTCATGACCGGATTCGGAAGGACAGGAAGCTTCTTTGCCTACCAGCAGACCGGCATCATTCCCGACATGATCTGCCTCTCCAAGGGGATCACCGGCGGCATTCTTCCGCTCGCGGTGACGATCGTTGCGGAGAACCTCTTCGACTCCTTTCTGGGGAATGACTTTTCGACCGCCCTCGCGCACGGCCACAGCTACACGGCCAATCCCGTCGCCTGCGCGGCCGCTCTCTGCAGTCTCGATCTCCACGAGCAGACTGATTCCCTGAGGCAGGTGGACCGGATCAACCGCCGGATGGCGCGCCATCTGGGGCTTCTGGCTGGAAACCCCCGGATCGAGCATCTTCGCATTTTGGGAGGGATCGCCGCCTTCGATCTGGCCGGGGTGGAGAGTGCCTATTCAGCGGCCGCGGGGCGCGAGTTGGCGGCCTATGCCCAAGAGAATGGCCTGCTGATGAGGACGATCGGAAACGTCATCTACTTCATCCCTCCTTACTGTATCACCGACGAGCAGATCGACACCGCTTTCGGGGTCATCGGGGAGTTTCTCGGAAGGCAGAAGGGATTCTAAAGAAGGCTGAAGGCTGAAGGATGAAGGATGAAGGATGAAGGATGAAGGATGAAGGATGAAAAATGGGAAGGGGAAACCTGAAAGCTGAAACTTGAAACCTGAAGGATGACCGGCGACTGACACAATCTGCTGACCGCGACAGAACTTGGAC
>JBEAOJ010000093.1:0-18271 GCA_041164985.1 Verrucomicrobiota bacterium
TTTCATGGATCGAGTAGGGGGCCTCCTCCGGGAAGAACTCGGCGATGGCGGCCATGGCCTTGTCCCTCTTGGCGAGGTAGTAGGGGCGGATGATGTCGCGGCTCAGACGGGTGATCTCGCCGATTGCGATCAGCGGTCCGGCGATGGCCTGACTATCGCCAAGGAAATCTATGCCGCAGCCCTGCCTCACGCGGAGGAACTCATCAAACCCTACGCCCCGTTGTGGACATCACCATCGCGGAGCTTCCCTTCGTTGGGACGCTCAATTCCTGGTCCTCGGGGGATTTCGTGGCGCCTCTCAACCACGATGCCTCCTGCCCTCAATACAACCCTCAGTGCCGGCAGTTCATCCACGATTCTTTCCAGGTGGTCGCCGCCATGGGGACCCGCTACACTGCTGCCCTCAAGAAATACCGCGGGATCGTCGGATGCAGGGTCCGTGACAATCTCCTCAGGAAATATATTGAGCCCCTCTTTTGCTAACCAGGACCAACGCCATGGCAACGCCGGAACCCCCACAATCAGGAAAATTAGATCAAGGCCTCTTCGATCTCTCGGGGGAGGTCGCCGTCGTCATCGGAGCCACCGGCGTCCTTGGTGGGGCCCTTGCCGAGGGACTTGCCGCGGCCGGAGCGACCGTCGCGGTGGCGGGACGCCAGACCGGACGGGGTGGTGAGTGCGTGGATCGGATCACCGCGGCGGGAGGCAAGGCCCTCTTCGTTGCGGCCGACGCCTCCTCCGAAGAGAGTCTCGTCAAAGCCCGGGAGCAGATCACCTCCGCCCTCGGTGCTCCCTCCATCCTGGTGAATGCGGCCGGAGGGAACGATCCCTCAGTAACCGTCACGCCCGACCACCCTTTCGAAAAGATCGCCGCCGATGACTGGCGTGCCAGCTTCGACCTCAATTTGGTGGGCGGCGCCCTCCTGCCGTGCCAGGTCTTCGGCCCCGGCATGGGGCAGAGAGGGAAGGGGAGCATCATCAACATCGCCAGCGTCTCGGCCCATCTTCCGCTCTCCCGTGTCGTCGCTTACTCGGCGGCCAAGGCGGCCGTCATCAATCTCACCCGGTTCCTGGCGCGGGAATGGGCCCCCCTCGGTGTCCGCGTGAATTCCATCACCCCGGGATTCTTCCCCGCGGAGCAGAACCGCAAGCTCCTCTTCAACGAGGATGGCACACCCACCGCCCGCGCGGCCTCCATCCTCTCCCATACCCCGATGGCCCGCTTCGGTCACGCCTCCGAACTAGTCGGTGCCGCCGTGTTTCTGGCCAGCACCGGGGCAAGCGGTTTCGTGACCGGGACCGACCTCCGCGTCGACGGGGGCTTTCTCTCCCAGACCATCTGAAGAGGCCCATGGAAACCGGAATGAGCGAACACGGCATCACGGAGGACCGGGTCGCGGAGATCATCGCCCGCGGCTGTCCGGCGGAGGAACTGCGCGGCAAGCGCCTCCTCCTCATCGTGCCCGACGCCACCCGCAGTTGCCCGCTCGGGGTGCTCTTCAGGGAACTCCACCGCCAGTTGGCCGGAGAGGTGGCCGCCCTCGACGTGATGATCGCGCTCGGGACCCATCCGCCGATGGATGAGGAGGCCATCTGCAAACGCCTCGGGATCACCGTTGAGGAACGGGCGACCCGTTATGCCGGTGTCCGACTCCTCAATCACGAGTGGGACAACCCCGCCGCCCTCCGCCGCATCGGCACGCTCACCCCCGACGAGATCAGCGAACTCTCCGGCGGGCGCTTCTCGATGGAGGTTCCCGTGGATGTCAACGCGCGCCTCTTCGACTACGATGAACTCCTCATCATCGGCCCCGTCTTCCCCCATGAGGTTGTCGGCTTTTCCGGGGGCAACAAGTATCTCTTCCCCGGAGTGGCCGGGCCGGAGATCCTGAACTTCTTCCACTGGCTCGGAGCCGTGGTCACCAACCCCATGATCATCGGGCACAAGTGGACCCCGGTGCGCAAGGTCGTCGACCGTGCGGCCGCCCTGGTCCCCGTCCCGAAGCGTTGCCTCTGCATGGTGGTCGACAAGGGCGGGCTTGCCGGCCTCTTCGCCGGGACCCCCGAGCAGGCATGGGACGAGGCCTCCGAACTCTCCCGCAGGCTTCACATCACCTACAAGAAGCACCCCTTCCACACGATCCTCTCCTGCGCCCCGGCGATGTATGACGAGCTCTGGGTGGGGGGGAAGTGCATGTACAAGCTCGAGCCGGTGCTGGCCGACGGCGGGGAACTCATCATCTACGCGCCGCACATCCATGAGATCTCCGTGGTTCACGGCAAGCTGATCGAGGAGATCGGCTACCACTGCCGCGACTACTTCCTCGGCCAGTGGGAACGTTTTAAGGACTACCCGTGGGGAACTATCGCCCATAGCACCCATGTTCGCGGCGTCGGCACCTACGAGAACGGCGTCGAGAAATGCCGCGCCCGCGTCACCCTCGCCACCGGAATCCCCCGCGAGGTCTGCGAGCGCATCAACATGGGTTACCGCGATCCCGCCTGCATCAACCCCGACGATTACGCCGGCCGCGAGGAAGAGGGGATCCTGCTTGTTCCCAAGGCCGGGGAGATGCTTTTCCAACTCGAGGATCCAGCACCATGGGCCTCCGGAGTCTCCGGCTCACCGGGAGTACCCGAACGCCGCGTCCCATGAGCCTTCACGTCGTCATGGGAGTCTCCGGCTGCGGGAAGAGCAGCGTCGCCCGGATGCTTGCCGAGGCGGGCGGTGGCGTCTTTCTCGATGCCGATGACTTCCACCCTCCGGCCAACCGTGCGAAAATGGCCGCCGGGATCCCTCTTCAGGACGAGGACCGCTGGGGTTGGCTCGACCTGCTCAACGCCGAACTGGCCTCCCGGTCAGACTCCTCACGCCCGACCTTCCTCGCCTGCTCCGCACTGCGCCGTGTCTACCGCGAGCGCCTCTCCTCCGGCCTGCCCGGCCTGCGCTTCATCTACCTGAAGGGATCCAGGGAGTGCATCCGGACGCGCCTGGAAGCGCGCACCGGTCATTTCATGCCCGCGGCGCTGCTTGAGAGCCAGTTCGCCACCCTCGAGGAACCCCGTGAAGGTGAGGCCCTGATCGTCCCCATAGATCAACCCCTCGACGAGGTTGTCCGCACCGCGCTGGCGAGTCTCGGACCCCTGGAATCCTGATTTCTGATTTCTGATGACGCGTCATCCCGCCCTCTACCGGAACCATCCATGAGTAACAACCGCCCCTTCATCCACGAGGACTTCCTTCTCGACACACCAGCTGCCCGCGAACTCTACCATCGTCACGCGGCCGACCTGCCGATCATCGACTACCACTGCCATCTGCCGCCGAAGCAAATCGCCGATGACATCCGTTGGGAAAACATCTCAGCTCTTTGGCTCGGGGGTGACCATTACAAATGGAGGGCGATGCGAACCGCCGGTGTCAACGAACGGTACTGCACAGGCGATGCACCGCCTTTGGAGAAGTTCGCGCACTACGCCGCAACGATGCCCAAGCTGCTGCGCAACCCGCTCTACCATTGGTCCCATCTCGAACTCGCGCGTTATTTCGGAATCAGCGATCGCCTGCTCAATCCCGAGACCGCGCACGACATCTACGACCAGTGCAACGCGCTTCTCGCCCAGCCCGGTTTCTCCTGCCGAGGGCTGATGAGGAAATCCAAGGTCGAGGTCGTCTGCACGACCGATGATCCGGTGGATTCGTTGGAGCACCATGCCGCCATCGCTGACGATGCGTCGTTTGACATCCAGGTGCGCCCGACATGGCGTCCCGACAAAGCCCTCCTCATCGACCAGCCCGTCGCCTTCACCACATGGCTTGAAGCGCTCGAAAACGCCTCGCAAACCGGCATCAGCACGCTGTCCGATCTCATGCAGGGCCTGCAGAACCGTCACGATTTCTTTGCCTCGCGCGGTTGCCGTCTCTCTGACCGGGGTTTGGACACTGTCTGGGCCGAGGATTGCACGGAGAGCGAGGCGGCCTCGATCTTTGCCAAGGCGCGGGCGGGGGGCGCCGTCACGCCCGAAGAGGCTGTCCGTTACAAATCATACATGCTCAACGAGCTGGCCGTGATGGATGCGGCGAAGGGGTGGACCATGCAGATCCACTATGGGGCAATCCGCAACAACAACACCCGGATGAAGAAACTGCTCGGTCCCGATTGCGGATTCGACTCCATCGGCGATCTGCCCGTTGCGGCGGCATTGGCCAAACATCTCGATCGGCTCGACCTCGCCGGGAGCCTTCCCAAGACGATCATTTACAACCTCAATCCCCGCGACAACGAACTCATCGCCACGATGCTCGGGAATTTCCAGGACGGCGTCACGGCCGGCAAGATCCAGTTTGGCAGCGGTTGGTGGTTCCTCGACCAACTCGACGGCATGAGGCGGCAGATCGAGAGCCTCTCCCAGCTCAGTCTTCTCAGCCAGTTTGTCGGCATGCTCACCGACAGCCGTTCCTTCCTCTCCTACACCCGGCACGAATACTTCCGGCGCCTGCTTTGCAACATCCTTGGCGATGACATCGAGCGGGGTCTTCTGCCCAATGACCTGGGGCTCGTCGGAAGCATGGTTGAGGACATCAGCTACCGCAACGCCCGCCGCTACTTCGGGTTTTACGAAACCCCATAAGCGCTCCCGGGATTACTCCATCGGCATCAGTCTGATGGCTCTGGAGCGTGCCGCAATACAGAACTACCGACTCGGCACCTCCTCCTGACCCACGGGAAGATCATCCCCCCCCCGAGCAGGTCTACGAACGCCTGGCGAAGGTGACTCCCGAGGAGATCCGCGTAGTCGCCTCGCAGGTTTTCAACCGCCGGACCCTCTGCCTCGCGATGGTAGGCCCGGGGCCTTCAAGGGAATGGCTTATGGGTCTCATCAGGCAACGCTGACTGATTTTTCCCGCAGAGGCGCTGAGGCGCGGAGAACGAAGGGGTTCTGGAAATCCATCAAGGCTCGGAAGTTTGGATGCCGCAAAAGGCCGCAAAGCAAAGCTGTATAAATTATACTCCGAGCGTAGGCGAACACCCCGCGTGGCCAAAATCCCAAGCCTACGCCGTCAGGCGTTCGCAGGCGGTCACTGTATTGCTCATCAGCATGGCAATCGTCATCGGGCCGACGCCACCCGGGACCGGGGTGATCGCCGAGCACTTGGGTGCCACAGCCTCAAAGTCTACGTCGCCGACGAGGCGGTAGCCGGTTTTCGTCGAGGAGTCCTCAACGCGGTTGATCCCGACGTCGATGACTACGGCGCCTTCCTTGACATGTTCCGCGCCGAGAGCCTTCGGCCTGCCGATCGCGGCGATCACGATGTCGGCGCGACGGGTGACGGCTGCGAGATCCTTTGTCCGGGAGTGGGCCACGGTGACAGTGGCGTCACCTCCCTTGCCCTTGGCCATCAGGAGAAGGGCCATTGGCTTACCAACAATGAGGCTGCGACCGACCACGACGACTTCGGCGCCGGCGGTCTCGACACCCGCTGCGATGAGGAGTCGCTGGCAACCGAGTGGGGTGCAGGGGACGAACGCCGTGGGATCCTCCATGGCGAGTTTGGCCACGTTCACCGGATGGAAACCGTCGACATCCTTGCGGGGGTCGATGGCCACGGTGACGGCATGCTCGTCGATGTGCTTGGGAGGAGGGGACTGGACAAGAATGCCGTGGATCTCGGGATCGACATTGAGCTTGGTGACCAGATCGAGCAGTTCTTCCTGCGTGGTGGAGGCGGGTAGTTCGATCTTCCGCGAATGCATCCCGAGGGCGGCGCAGGTCTTGTCCTTGTTACGGACATAGGCCTGTGATGCAGGGTCCTCGCCGACGAGAACCACGGCGAGTCCGGGAGTGATGCCACGGGCTTTCAGGGCCTCGATGCGGACTTTGGTTTCCAGTTCGACTTGGGCGGCGACCGCCTTGCCATCAATGAGTTTCATGGGAATTTGTAAAGTTGGGAGAATAGGGCAGAGATTATGAATCAGGAAAAAAACAGGGAAAGATTAACCATGAAGATCATGAAGGTGTATCAACTCGAAATCTTTTACCCCGAATGTTGTCCGTTTTTCTATGTGACTGCGGCTTTCCTGAGTTCCTGTCTTCCAGATTAATTACTTCTTTTTGGTTGCTCTATGAGGGGAGGTCGGCTTTTTCAGCCTCTTCACGCAGGAGGGTTTCCAGACGAATACGTTCCGATTCCAGATCGGTCGCCTCGGGATCCACCGTCAGATAGGGATCTATCGTGATGTCGACCCGCGAGAAGGGGAGAGGGATCGCAAAGTTGTCCCAGGTCTTGAGGCGGATCGCGGAGTGATACCGGGCGTGGAGCGGCATGATGGGAATGCCTGTCTTCTGGGCCAGGAAAACCGCACCCGGGCCGAGCGAATACTTCGGGCCGCGGGGGCCGTCGGGAGTGATGGCGAGGTCGATCCCGGACTCGATGAGGGAGGTGAGTTCACGGATGGCGGTGGATCCCCGACGTGAGCTGGATCCTCGCACTGAGCCCATGCCGAGGTTCGCCATGACGCCGGCCAGGATATCGCCATCCTTGCTCGGGCTGGTCAGGACAGACACTCCCTTCCTGCTCGGGTGCTTGGCGGGATAGTAGCGCAGGAATCCGACGGAGATCGCGGGAATGCGGTTATGCCAGAAGACCAGGATCCGGGGGCCCTCCGGAGGATCAGTCAGGAATCCGGAGCGATCGTTGACGCGCAGACGGATGGTCGAGAAGACGAGGCGGGCTATACCGGCCGCAAGCGAGGCGATGAGTTGCTGTTTGTTCGGAAGCCCCATCAGTCAATCATGTCCGGCTCACGCCAGCGGCAGGCATTGGGGGCGTGGATGCCGAGTTGATCAAGGACGCGCCATACGACGGTGTCGGCGAGTTCGTTGAAGTCCTTGGGATGACTGTAGAAGGAAGGGGAGGCCGGGAGAATGATCGCCCCGGCCTCGGTTAGGGTGACGATGTTCCGGGCATGGATGAGGTTCCAGGGAGTCTCCCGGGGAACGATGATCAGCTTGCGTCGCTCCTTGAGGAAGACGTCGGCGGCCCTGAGAATGAGGTTTTCGCTAGTTCCGGCGGCGATGCGGCCGATCGTTCCCATAGAGCTGGGCATCACGATCATCCCGTCGAAGAGGGCGCTGCCGCTGGCGAAGGGGGCGTTCATCGACTTCTCGCTGTGCTCGATGACTCCTGGAGGAAGCTGTAGTTCGCCGATCTCCTCACGGATCACCTGCTTGGCGTAGGGGGAGAGAACCAGATGGATCTCATGGTCACCCTGCCCAAGATGATGGAGCAACCGCTGGAGGTAAATGGAGCCGCTGGCTCCTGTGGCTGCTAGGACGAGGCGCATGGGGAAAGGATGAAGGAGGAATTATGAATGATGAATGAAGAATTATGAAGAAGCTAGAAGCTAGAAGCTAGAAGCTAGGAGCTAGGAGCTAGGAGCTAGGAGCTAGGAGCTGGGAGCTGGGAGCTGGGAGCTGGGAGCTGGGAGATGGGGACTACAGGAGTGATACTGCTGTAAGGGCTGATCGGAGCTTGTTCGCACGATCGAGCAGTTGATTGTACACGGTGGTGTTGTTGGCATCAGGGGTGCAGCGGGTCGACTCGTCGAGGGTGACGAGGCGGTTGCAGAGGGCGTGGAGGGCCGGCTCGGAGTGGTCGTCTCCCGCGGCCCATGCGGCTTGGATGGCCGCGCCTAGGGCCGCCCCTTCACTGGAGGTGAGGCAGACGGTCGGCACGCCGAAGACGTCGGCGCAGAGTTGACGCCAGAAGGCGCTCTTGGTGCCGCCTCCGGTGATGCGGATCTCCGTCGGGTTCACGCCGAGTGCCTGGAAGCGTTCAAGTCCGTAAGTGAGCCCGAGGGTCACCCCCTCCATGGCGGCGCGTGCGAGGTGGGCGGAGGTGAGGTTCTTCACAGTGATGCCGTGGAGAATGCCGCTGCCGCGGGGGAGATTCGGAGTGCGTTCCCCGGCGAGGTAGGGGAGGAGCAGGAGTCCGTCGCTACCGGCGGGCACCGTGGCGGCCGCCGCGTCGTATTGGTCATGGCTCCAGCCCTCAAAGAGTTTGCGGGTGAGTTCGGTGACCAGGGTCACGTTCATCGTGCAGGCCAGCGGCATCCATGATCCGGTGCTGTCGCAGAAGGCCGCCACTTCGCCGCGAGGATCGATGACCGGCTTGTCGCTGAAGGCATAGATGGTGCCGGAGGTGCCGAGGCTCGCGGTCATGATGCCCTGACGCACATTGCCGGTGCCGATGGCACCCATCATGTTGTCGCCGCCGCCCGAGCTGATCGTGACGGTGGTGGAGAGGTCCCACTTCGAGGTTAGTTCCGGACGAAGCATCCCGGCGGGCACCGCCGAGGAGCGGAGCGGGGGAAGCTTGGCCTCGAGACCGGGAGCCACCGCGTCGAGGACCGGGGCAGACCAGGAGCGGGTCTTCACATCGAGGAGCGCGGTGCCGGAGGCGTCGCCGTATTCCATCGACTTCACCCCGGTGAGCCACCAGTTGATGTAGTCGTGGGGAAGGAGGACACAGGCCGTTCTCTCCCAGTTCCGGGGCTCGTTCTGGCGAACCCAGAGGATTTTAGGAGCGGTGTAACCGGTCAGCATCGCATTGCCGGTCAGTTCCACCACTCTGGCCTCGCCGCCGAGAGCCTTGGTGAGTTCGGCGCACTGGGTGGTCGTCGAGGTGTCGCACCAGAGCTTGGCGGGGCGGACCACCTGATCGGCGGCATCCAGCAGGACGAGGCCGTGCTGCTGTCCGCTCACGCCGATCCCGACGACTTCGCTTCGTCGGCTTCCCAGCTTCACCAGAACCTGGGAAATCGTGGACTCCACGGCGGCGATCCAGACGGTGGGATCCTGCTCCATGGCACCCTCTCCCTTGGCATCCACGAATCCGTAAGTCTGCTGGGCGCTGGCCAGAATCTCTCCTGTGGTGATATCAAGGGCGATGGTCTTGGTGCTTTGGGTTCCGCTGTCGATGCCGAGGGTGATCATGGTGGAAAAGGATGAAGGAAGAATGAAAAATGAAAAAGGATGAATCTGCTTTAGGAAGGGGCGGGAAGGGACGTTGTCCTGAAAAATGCATGAGGAACGGGATCAACGATGGGTGAAGAAGTTAAAAAGGTTAGAATGTTGAACTGTTACAATGAGGTCTGAGGGGATTGAGTGAATCACGATACATTGTCCCTGGTGAACCGCCTTTTTTAACCTTTTAACGGTTCAACTTTTTAACCCGATCGCCTCGCGCCATCTTGGTAAACGCTCCGGATCTGTTGGCGTGCTTTCATAGCAAAATCTTGGATTACTTCTTGCCAAGTGATTTTGGGATGGGCATTCTAAACGACCACCTAAAACCAATTTCCGGCAACCATTCCTGACATGAGCATCATCGCCACCATCGAAAAAGAGCAGTTCAAGACCGACCTCGTATCATTTGAGGTGGGTGATTCCGTCTGTGTTCACACACGCGTCATCGAGGGTGACAAGGAGCGTATCCAGAAGTACGCGGGCATCGTCATCGGTCGCAAAGGCACGGGCATCAACGCCAACTTCACCGTCCGCCGCGTGAGCTTCGGCGAGGGTGCCGAGCGCGTGTTCCCCCTTCACTCGCCCCGTATCGCGAAGCTTGAGGTTGAGAAGCGTGGATCGGTCCGCCGTTCCAAGCTGAACTACCTCCGCAACCGCAAGGGCAAGGCCGCCGTCACCGTGAAGGAGAAGGCGCAGGAACTCGCCTAAAGCGATCTGGGAAAGTTTTTCAAACTCACCCGATGACGAACAAGCGTCTCGGGGAGAATTTCAAGAAGGGCCCACGGACGAAATCCGGGGGCCCTTCGCTTTTTTACGAGAAGGAACTTCATACCCGGGGGATCCATCCCGTGGCGGGTATCGATGAGGCGGGGAGGGGACCCTTGGCTGGACCCGTGGTGGCCGCCGCTGTCATCCTGCCCGATGACTTTGACTTGGAGGGCCTTGATGACTCCAAGAAGCTTTCGCACGAGCAGCGCGAAGGGTTGTATGTCCGGTTAACAGAAGATGCATCTGTGTTTTATGCGATTACCGAGGGAACATCAGAAGAAATCGGACAACTCAACATCCTGAGAGCTACCCATCTTGCCATGAAGCGATCCTTGGATGAATTGAAGAAAAATGGACATCCTCCTGCTCATGCCTTGGTGGATGGATTGCCCGTGAAGGGATTGCCCGTGGAACAGACAGCCTTGGTTGGTGGGGATGGGTTGAGTCTCAGCATCGCCGCGGCAAGCATTCTGGCCAAGGTCACCCGGGACAGGATCATGGATGAGCTCGACCGGGAGTTTCCCCAGTACGGATTCGCCCGTCATCGAGGCTATGCCACGGCCGATCATCTCGCTATGCTTCGGGAGCATGGACCTTGCCCGCATCATCGACTCGGTTTTGCGCCGGTCGACCAGCCCACCTTCGGGTTCTGAAAGTCACATCGCCCTGGGCAAGTGGGGTGAGGAGGAGGCGTCACGCCATCTGAAACGTCTCGGTTGGAAGATTCTTCGCAGAAATTTCCGCGCACCGGGGGGAGGGGAAGTCGATCTCGTCTGCCGGGACCACGACACGCTTGTCTTTGCCGAGGTGAAGACCCGTCGATCCGAAGAACTGGGACGCCCCATTGATGCCGTGGATCGGAAGAAGCAGCAGCTTATCCGCCGCGGGGCACTTTACTGGCTCCGACTCCTCGAGATGCCCGACATTACCTTCCGCTTCGATGTGATCGAGGTTTTGGCAACTGATCCCGTGGAGATCAGGGTGATCGAGAGCGCATTCACGCTCCCCGATCCTCTTCGTTACTGATCCTTCAACGAAACTCTTCTTGGAGTTAACTTTATCCTCTGAAGGATCAATCCGCAGGATAGAGTTGGAATCACTGCAAAAAAATAACGCAATCTTGAGTATACCCCCCGGTAGCTCAAGGCTGCGTTATGTCTCCTAAGAGATGCGTGATACTGTAGACAAGAATGATACGGCTTGCAACAAAATATTATGTGTCATTTACGTAACACGAAAGAGGTCGAGGAAAACCAAGATGTCCTCTCCGTGGGAAGAGATGTTTTCCGTGAATTCAGCTTCGATTCCTGCATGGTATGTCCTGCATGACCGCTCCCTCCTATGAACTCGTTACCCTGAAGGGCGGGGCGCGCAGCATCCGCTCGACGGCCCATGGAGAGACGATGCATATCGGCACGGATCCCTGCACGGAGGCCATGGAGCTCCATGTCGGCCAGCAGCGTCTTGCCGAGCGGGTGGCGGCTTGGGCCGGCCCCGCCCCGTTCGTGATCTGGGATATCGGGCTCGGGCCTGCGGCGAATGCAATCTCTGCGATCGTGGCGGTCAACGACCTTGAGGGTGTGGGTATGGAAGGCAAGTCGGTGGAGATCCATAGCTACGAGATCGACACCTCGGTGCTGGAATTCTCCCTTCAACATGCCGAGGCACTGAGGTATCTGGCCGGATGGGAAGCCACGGTCGGGGAGTTGCTTGCCTCCGGTGTAACTCGTCCCGCGCCCGGAATGACTTGGCATCTTCATCGCGGGGACTTCTCGCGATCGCGGCCCGCGGCTCCGTCGCCTTCGTCGATCTTCTTTGATCCCTATTCCCCTGCGAGGAATGCCGAGATGTGGAGTCTGGAGACCTTTCGCATGATCCGGGATGCGGTTTCCGATCCCGATGCCCCGGACTGCACGATGACAAATTACACCCGTTCGACCTCGGTGCGGGTGACGATGTTGCTGGCCGGTTGGTTCGTCGGAACCGGCGTCCCGACCGGAGAGAAGGAGGAGACTACGATCGCGGCCAACAGGCCCGGTTTGCTGGAGAAGCCACTCGATGGGGCGTGGCTGACTCGGGTCCGCTCCTCGACGAATTCCTCACCCCTGCGTGGCCGCAACTACGAGCGGGGACCGATCTCCCCGGAGGACTACGCCCGACTCATCGCTCATCCCCAGTTCGCTCATCCCCGGTTTTCACAGCGCACTGCTACTGCCAGACGTTCCGGTCGAGATTGCGGTAGCTGAGGGCCTCGAGGAGGTGATCCGGAGCGATGGATCCGCTTCCAGCCAGATCCGCGATGGTGCGGGCCACTTTCAGGATCCGGTCGTAGGCCCGGGCGCTGAAGTTGAGATCGGCCATGGCGTTCTTCAGAAGTTCGTTCCCGCGGTCGTCGAGGCGGCAATGTTCCTTGAGCTGGGCGTGGCTCATGCGCGCGTTGCAGGTTGTGATTTTCGACTTCCGTGATTTCGTGAAGCGGTGGTTCTGGATGGCGCGGGCCTTCAGGACCCGTTCCCGGATGACGGCCGAGGACTCCGCCGGGAGAGTGTCCGAGAGTTCCTTGTATTCGACCGCCGGGGCCTCCACATGGAGGTCGATGCGGTCGAGGAGGGGGCCCGAGATCTTCTGCCGGTATCGTTCGACCTGTTTGTCGGAGCATCGGCAATTTCGCTTCGTGTCGCCGTAGTAACCGCATGGGCAGGGGTTCATCGCGGCCACAAGCATGAAGGCGGAGGGGAAGGTCATGGTTCCCGTGGCCCTGGAGATCGTCACCTTGCCATCCTCCAAAGGCTGACGCATCACCTCGAGGGTCGAGCGGTGGAACTCGGGCAACTCGTCGAGAAAGAGGACGCCGTGATGGGCTAGACTCACCTCGCCCGGGGTGATGTTCGCCGTGCCCCCCAGCAACCCGATGTCGGAGATGGTGTGATGGGGATCGCGGAAGGGGCGGCGCAGCACGATCGATTCTCCGGAGGAGAGGAGGCCGCAGACGGAGTGGATCTTGGTGGTCTCGATCGCCTCCTCGAGCGACATCGGCGGCATGATGGTCGGGATGCGGCGCGCCAGCATCGACTTCCCGGAGCCTGGAGGGCCCAGAAGAAGGAGGTTGTGCCCTCCGGCAACGGCCACCTCGATGGCCCGCTTCACCTGGTGCTGGCCCTTCACTTCCGAGAAATCGACATCGAAGGCATCGCCCAGGGAGAGCAATTCCTCCCCGTTGCCCTGCTCGGGGAGGAGTTCCGACTTCTTGGAGAGAAACTCATAAGCCTCGCGGAGATTCCTGACTCCGTAGACGTCGATTCCACGGACAACGGATGCCTCGCGGACATTCGCCATGGGGAGGATGACCGCCTTCTTCCCCCTCGCACGGGCTTCGAGGGTGAGGGGAAGCGCTCCCTTGATCGGACGCACCTCCCCGGTCAGGGCGAGTTCGCCGGCGACCGCGCAGCGGGAGAGCCTCGGGAGTTCCTCCTCTGCGTCGGTGGCGATCATTCCAAGCGCGATCGGAAGGTCGAAGCTTGGTCCCTGTTTCTTGATATCGGCCGGGGCGAGGTTCACCGTGGTGCGCTTGCGCGGCCAGCGGTAGCCGCTGTTGGAGAGTGCGGCGATGACCCGGTCCTTGCTCTCCTTGACGGCGGTGTCGGGAAGTCCCACGACGATGATCGAGGGCTCGCCGGGGCCCGTGTTGACTTCGATTTCTATCTCGGTGGCGTCGACACCGACGACGGCGGCGGAAAAAATTCTGGTGATCATTTCTGGGTGGGTGCGACACCAATTCCACGAGCGATGCCCATTGTAAACATCGGGATTTGTTTTTTTTTGAGTCAATTGCGATTTGACTAGGCCCTAAAGCAATTCCCTAGCGACCCGACCAACCCAGCAATCCCCTCATGCCTCTGGAACCTCTTCGGAAGGAACGACCTCTCCGGAAGATCGAGACTCGGGCTGGCGGGATTCGAACCCACGACCTCTTGAACCCCATTCAAGCGCACTACCAAGCTGTGCTACAGCCCGTCTCGAGCAGTGGAGCATCGTGTTTCTACCCGCATCGTGCAAGTTCCTTTTCAGGGTGGCTGGGCGGCGGTTGAGTGATGGGGAAACGGGAACTATGCTTGATTGCACTGGTTTTCCGGAATGAAATGCCCTTTTGTCATTACGCAGTCCCGCCATTCCCAATTCCCCCATGACAAAGTTTCTCGCGGTGTTCCGCTCGTCGGACGGTAAGAGCTATCTCCTGACGTTTGTCCTGATTTCGACGCTCTTTTTCCTCTGGGCGTTCTGCAACTCCATGATCGATACCATGGACAAGCACTTCCAGGACCTGCTTCATCTGAACCGTTCGCAGTCGGCTTGGGTCCAGTTCGCCCACTACCTTGGATATTTTCTGATCGCGCTTCCCGCTGGATGGATGGCCCAGAAGTTCGGTTATCGCAGAGGGATCATCATAGGGCTTCTGCTGGTCTCGATCGGCGGCTTCTGGTTCATCCCCGCCACCCATATCCAGCAGTTCTGGGCCTTCCTTCTCGGAGTCTGTCTGGTCGCGATGGGACTGACATTCCTTGAGACGATCGCCAATCCCTACGCCACGGTGCTGGGAGACAAGCGCTATGCCGCCGCACGTATCAATCTTGCCGCCTCGTTCAACGGCCTAGGTTGGCCCCTTGGACCGATCGTCGGAGGCATCTTCTTCTACTCCGACAGCGGCGCGGAGGCGGCCAACGAGACGCTGTACATTCCTTACCTTGCCCTGGCCGTTTTTGTCCTGCTCATCGCAGCCCTCTTCATGGTGGCGCCGTTGCCCGAACTCAACACGGAGGATGCCTTTAAGGTAGACGGGGCGGAGGAGTCGCAGCAGGGGGCCGTCCGTTCCATCTGGAGGCACCTCCATTTCCCCGGAGCGGTCGTTGCACAGTTCTTTTATGTCGCGGCCCAGGCGGGGATCTTCAGCTTTTTCATCAACTACATCGTCTCCGACTCGCCTCCGGTTCCCGAATGTCTCAATGGCTCATGGCTGATCGGTGGATCCAAAGGGATCCACGAGCAGTCAGCGGGGCTTGCTTTCTTCAGCGACAAGGGTGCGACCACACTTCTGAGTGTCGCCTTTCTCTTTTTTGTGGCGGGGCGCTTCACGGGTTCCTGGTTGCTGACATTCATCCGTCCCCATCTCATTCTTGCAATCTATGCGGTGATCAACGCACTCCTCATGGGAGTTATTCTCCTCAAGCTCGGATGGATCTCCGTGGTGGCCTTGTTCCTGAGTTTCTTTTTCCTCTCGGTCGGCTTCCCGACGATCTTCGCGCTTGGAATCTGGGGTCTGGGCAAGCGGGCCAAGATTGCTTCTGCCTACATTGTCATGGCGATTATGGGAGGGGCCGTGGTACCCAAGGTAATGGGTTGGATGAGCGACGAATACGGTGTTGTTGGCGGCTGGTATGGCCGCATCCAGCAGCAGGGAGAGGTGGACAAGCTCATGACGCCCGGCTTTGCCGTGCCACTCCTCTGCTTCCTGATCATTGCCACCTACGGGTTTGCCTGGCCACGCCTGAGCGGTGAATCAGGTGAAGGGATCATGGTCGGGCGCGGAGGTCACTGAGCAGGGGGGGATTCGGGAAGGCTGAAGGCTGAAGGCTATAGAACTATTTAAACCCGGATTATGCAATAGAGCGGTGTTGTCAGATTCGGATGCCTCACCCGAATGGTGAGTCCAATGGCAGTTAAGAACGTGAAAATGTTTGAACGTTAAAAAGTGGCTATCATGAAGCCCTTGATCCCATTTCAGATGTCATGGTGAGGTTCCTAAATCCCAAAGGTAATCCTCCGGCTTTGCCGGAGGACTCCCGAAGTTTGACATTTCCGGGATTGGCAAGGCGGAAAGGGTTGGGGGATCCCCAAGAGATGGTTTTTCCATGAGTAAAAAAGCGAAGGAAAAAGATGATGACTGGAAATGAGTCGGGAGGAAGTTTCGATAAGAGTTGGTCATGTGGTGCAAGGAAATGACTTAAGGGGGGAAGCTTCAATTGCACTGGGGTGAGGATCATGATGCCCGAAGGGCAAGGCGGCTTTGAGCCGCTCACGCTATCCCAAGCCTCCGGCTTTGCCGGAGGTATCTGACTTGCTTTATCCACCATTTTGGTTCCAAGTTATCTCGGATCCACCTTTCATCACCGAATTTGCATTCAAGGTTTTGAAGATTACCGGTTCTAATGCAAAGCATTAGAAATTATTAGACGCAACCATCTATCCGATAAGCAACCACAACATTCAGTGCTCCCTCTGGAGAATTTACTGATGATTCTTCGATCTTCACTAGGTTCGTTTGTAACGCCCTTCCCTGCTACTGGCTTTCAAAGGCAAAAATGGGTTTAACTTTATAAAATTCGGCTCGTTTTAAACCCTATCCCCTTCTCGAATTCTAGTTCCTAATGCATGTTTTGGGTTGAATTCGGCATCAACGATACCTATGTTAGCCCCCATAGGTCAGACAAGTCTGCACAGCGCAGGGTGAAGCTGTTCTCATCATCAACCACCCGATCACGACTCGCATCGGACCAACATCCCCAGGGAAACAACAAATCCGAGTTCATCGGTATACGATTTGCTTGTGAGTTGGCAGAGGATCCAATCACCCTTCCCTGAATTCGCAAGGACAACCGCAGGCCTTCTCTTAGGGAACCGCTGATTAAATCCCATTATGGCCGCTGAAGGGGCAGTTGCTGATTTGAACGGCACTTTGCTCCCGCAAAGCAGTGCCGCCCTAAAGGGTTCCGCCCTGCGGAATTCTCTGCACCCGTTCCCACTGGCTAGGTTTTAAAGGCGTGAGTGCTGGGTAACACGTAGCTGCGGGGGCTGCTTGGGTAGATTTGCCGCAGGCAAAACCGACAGGGCGAGCCGATCGGGAGCGAGCGAGTCAATACCCGCAGCGGTCTCGCCCGAGCGAGCAACGCCACAACGAGGAGCGGTGGGAGCCGCGTCGTAGCCAGCGAAGCAGTCCGAAGGACGAGACCGTCGGGAGACGGCGAGGCAAAAATCGACAAGTGGTTTTGGCCCTTCGGGTTGCGGAGATCCAAGCCAAAGGCCACAAAGCCTTTGGCTTCGTTGCGTGGCACGGGGGCCAACTGTGTTGGCTTGGCGCTTTGCTTGCCCGGCCGTTGCTTCGCATCCGTTACGGCAGCCCACGGCGGGGATGCTCGCGCCAAGCCGCCTTGCCCGCGGCCCATGGCTTGCCCGGTCGTTGCTTCGCATCCGCTACGGCTTCCCGCAACGGCCTCTATGCGATTTAATCAGCGGTTCCCTAGAGACTACAGCGGCTGAGACAGGAAAGGATTCTCAGGGATCAAGGGATGGGCTGAATGATCCGGCTTGGAGGGGGATGGTTGTTGTCCTACACTCCGTTCGATGCCGCTGCACCCGAAAGCCAAAGAGTTTGCGAAGTCCGGGCTGTTTGCCGGGGTGAAGTCGTTTGCTGATCTCGAGAAGCGGATCGCGGCAATTCCGGAGAACAAGGGTAAGGGTGATGCCTTTGAGGTCTTTGCCGAGGCGTATCTCGCCACCCAGCGGCGGCATGAGGTCGGAACGGCATGGCCGCTCGATGCGGTTCCCCTCGATCTGCTCAAGAAGTTGAAGCTCCCGCTCAAGGATTACGGGGTGGATGGCGTGACCCGTACCACTCTCGGAGGGCATCAGGTCTATCAGGTGAAGTTCCGCTCGGGACGACCTCCCCTCACCTGGGAGGAGTTGTCGACCTTCATGGGTCTCTCCGACTGTCCGGAGATCCAGTCGAAGGTCGTCATCACCAACTGCGACGAACTTCCGGCCGTCATCAACGAGCGGCACAACTTCTTCTGTGTCCGGGGAACTGATCTCGATCGACTGACCGTCGAGGATTTCAAGGTGATCGAGGCATGGGTCGCCGAGTCGGTCGTCACAATCAAGAGGAGCAAACCTTTTCCCCACCAGCAGAAGGCACTCGATGCCATCGTACCCGCTCTCAAGGCCGTGGACCGGGTCTCGGCCATCATGGCGTGCGGAACGGGCAAGACGCTCACCGCCCTCTGGGCCACCGAGCAACTCGGCCCCTCGAAAGTGCTGGTGCTTCTCCCCTCCCTCGCCCTGCTCCGTCAGACGCTTCATGAGTGGCTGAAGGAAACGTCTCTCGATCTAGCCTATCTCTGTGTCTGCTCCGATCCCTCGGTGAAAGCGGATGCCGACGAGATCGCCACGCCGCAGTCGGATCTCGATTTCGAGGTCTCGACCGACTCGGCCACTGTCCGCCGATTCCTCGATGCACCCTTCAAGGGAACGAAGGTGATCTTTAGCACCTACCAGTCGGCCTCGGTCGTCGGCGAGGCGATTAAGAAGGGCGAGGCTTTCGATCTCGGGATCTTCGACGAGGCCCACAAGACGGCGGGACGCGAGGGACGGAACTACGGCTACGCCCTCGAGGACAGGAACATCGCGATCCGGAAGCGCCTCT
>JBEAOJ010000094.1:0-3553 GCA_041164985.1 Verrucomicrobiota bacterium
ATCCATTCCAGCCTATGAGAACGCGATGGGAAGAGAGGGCCTGCGGCTCACTCCCCAGAGGCGACAGGTCTACGAGGTGCTGATGGACAAGCGGGATCATCCCACGGCCACGGAAGTTTTCATCCGTGCCCAGAAACGGATGCCCTCGATCTCCTTGGCTACGGTCTATAATTGCCTCGAGACGATGGTCGGTAACGGCTTGGTCAAAGCCGTCCATGTCGACCGGGAACCGACCCGTTTCTGCGCGAATCTCCGCGAACACGGCCACTTCCACTGCTCCGACTGCGGCAAGGTGACCGACATCGAGTTTTCGCAAGCCCGTGACAAGGGATGGAAGCTTCCCGACGGTTTCCTCGTCACCCAGCACGACGTGACGCTTCGCGGCCTCTGCGCCGATTGCGGAACCCCCAAGACTTCCAACCACTCCAAATCAAAACCAACCACCAAGTAAGAACCATGTCCGCCTCTTCACTCTCCATCCGCGACCTGCATGCCTCGATCGGTGACAAGCCCATCCTGAAGGGACTCACCCTCGACATTCCCAAGGGAGAGGTTCACGCCATCATGGGCAAGAACGGGGCTGGCAAGAGCACGCTTGCCAAGATCATGGCCGGTCACCCCGACTATACCGTGACCTCCGGCGACGTCCTGCTGGACGGCGAGAGCATCCTCGGCCTGGAGCCCGATGTCCGTGCACGCCTCGGTCTCTTCCTGGCCTTCCAGTACCCCATGGAGATCCCCGGCGTGACGATCGCCAACTTCATCCGCGCCGCCCTGCAGGCCCGCCTTCCGGAGGGGGAGGAGCTCGAGGCGACCGAGTACTATGCCAAGCTCTACGCAAAGATGGATGCGCTCAGTGTGCCCCGCGGGTTCACCTCGCGATCGGTGAACGAGGGGTTCTCCGGCGGCGAGAAGAAGCGCTGTGAGATCCTCCAGATGGCGATGCTCGAGCCCTCCTACGCGGTGCTCGACGAGACCGACAGTGGTCTCGACATCGATGCGCTCAAGATTGTCTCCGCCGGCGTGAATGCCCTCCGCGGTCCGAATATTGGCATGCTCGTGATCACCCACTACCAGCGCCTGCTCGACTACATCGTCCCCGACAAGGTGCATGTCATGTCCGAGGGCCGCATCATCCTGAGCGGCGACAAGGATCTCGCACTCAAGCTCGAGGCCGAAGGTTACGACTGGGTTGAGAAGGAATACGGGACCAAGGCCGCTTGAAGGCTCACCCCGCTTTTCAATCCATCACCTCTTTCCCTAGCTCCTAACTTCCAGCTCCCATCTACAATATGAGCACAGAGACCAAGCCAGACATCGATATCGACCGTTCCGTGGGCGATTTCCGCTACGATGTCGAATACGCCTACGACGCCGGTGTCGGCCTGACCGAGGCGACGATCGACTACATTAGTGACGTGAAGGGGGATCCCGATTGGGTCCGCGCCTTCCGCAAGGAGGGTTACCGCAAGTTCCTAGAGAAGCCGATGCCGACCAACTGGGCGACCAAGGACCTCGAGAACATTGTCTTCGAGAACATCCGCTACTACCTCGCGCAGGGCCAGCAGCCCAAGCGCAGCTGGGACGAGGTTCCCGATGAGGTGAAGCAGACCTTCGAGCGACTCGGCATCCCCGAGCAGGAGCGCAAGTTCCTCGCCGGAGTGGAGGCCCAGTTCGACAGCGAGGCGGCCTACTCCAACATCAAGGCCGCGGTCGGCGAGCAGGGAGTCATCTTTGTCGGCTCCACCGAGGGATTGAAGGAGCATCCGGAGATCTTCAAGAAGTGGTTCGGGAAGGTCATCCCAAGCGGTGACAACAAGTTCTCCGCGCTGAATTCCGCCGTCTTCAGCGGAGGCAGCTTCATCTATGTCCCGCCGGGAGTGAAGGTGAAGCACCCGCTTCAGGCCTACTTCCGCATCAACGCGCAGAACTTCGGCCAGTTCGAGCGCACTCTGATCATCGCCGACGAGGGGGCCGAGGTCATGTACATGGAGGGTTGCACGGCTCCCAAGTTTGAGACGTCGACCCTGCACAGTGCGGTCGTGGAACTCGTCGCCATGAAGGGAGCCAAGATCCAGTACATCACCGTCCAGAACTGGAGCTCCAATGTCTTCAACCTCGTCACCAAGCGCGGCCTCGCCCACGAGGATGCCGAGATCAAGTGGATCGACTGCAACATCGGTTCCCGCCTCACCATGAAGTATCCCGGCGTTGTCATGAAGGGGAAGGGTGCCCGCGGTGAGGTCGTCTCGATCGCCCTCGCCGGCGACGGCCAGCATCAGGACACCGGTGCCAAGATGATCCACGCGGCCGACAACACGACCAGCAACATCATCTCCAAGTCGATCAGCCTCGGCACCGGCCGCGCCACCTACCGCGGCATGGTGCATGTACCCAAGCATCTCAAGGGGTGCAAGAACAACACCGAGTGCGACGCCCTGCTCATCAACACCCACAGCCGCACCGACACCTATCCCGCCATCAGCGTGCGCGGGCAGGGGAATGCCGTCCAGCATGAGGCGAGCGTCAGCCAGATCAGCGCCGAGCAGATCTTCTACATGCAGCAGCGCGGCCTTAGCGAGGGTGCAGCCATGAGCCTTGCCGTGAACGGTTTTGTCAACGACCTCGTCCAGCAGTTCCCAATGGAATACTCCGTCGAGTTGAAGCGCCTCATCGACCTCGAGATGGAGGGATCGGTCGGATGAGCTCCTCCAATTCCGTCACCTCCGTTGCTCCCGCCCCAGCCCCCGGTCACTGGCCGGAATGGTTTCATCACGATCAGCAGGCGGCCTGGGATCTCTTCCAGTCGCTTCCCCTGCCGAGCCGTCGTGACGAACCATGGCGCTTTGCCAACATCAAGGCGACCGACCTCTCAGGATTCTCCGCCGCCGCTCCCGTCAGGAATGCCGCGGATCTGGTCTCCCGTTCCTCGGGGTTGACCGGCCTCTCGGCCAAACTCGTCTTCGGCAACGATGCGCTTCTCCACTCCGAGACCGCGGATCTCCCGGCCGGGGTTCTCGTGATGCCTTTGGAGAGGGCGGCGAAGGAGCATGGTGATCTTTTCAGGAAGAGCTTCATGACCTCGGAGGTCCGCCTCGGATCGAGGAAATTCGCAGCCCTCCACAAGGCGCGCCTCCGCTCGGGAACCTTCGTCCATGTCCCCAAGGGAGTTGCCGTGCGGAAGCCGATCGAGATCTGGCACTGGGTCGAGGGCGAGTCGGCGGCTGTCTTCCCTCACACACTGATCGTCCTCGGGGAGGGCGCCTCCGCGACCGTCATCGACCGCTTCGTCTCCGCCGGAAACGATGCCTCCCTGGCTGTCGCGGTGAATGACCTTTCGCTCGGCGCGGGTTCCCGGCTCACCTATGTCGGTCTCCAGGACTGGAACGAGAGGACGACAGCCTTCCATCTCAACACCACCGGTGTGGAGAAAGAGGGCACCTCCACCGCCCTCCAGTTGAACCTCGGCGGCGCCTACATCCGCGGCGAGAGCGACAGTCACCTGCGCGGCGAGGGATCGCGCAGCGTCATGCTCTCGATCAATCCTGCCTCC
>JBEAOJ010000095.1:0-5365 GCA_041164985.1 Verrucomicrobiota bacterium
AATCAACCTCACCGATGCCCCCAGAGGGGGCCTGCAGGCCCCCTCTGGGATCTGGTTACCAACGACATCAGTGCCGCTGATGTCCAAACCCTAACTCATTTTCGAGATACAAGGGCTGAAGCCATTTGTCGATTTTTGCGGCGTTGCTCGCTCGGGCGAGACCGCTGTGGGTATCGCCCAGCACTCGCGCCTTCAAAAATCAGCAAATGCTCTTCAGCGGCCTTTATGGGATTTACTCAGCGCTTCCCTAACCCCAGGGCCAAGGCTTTGATCCCGGTTGTCTGATCGCCCGATCGCTTGGTTGCCACTCAGCGGAAGATCAGGGCGTGCAACTTTCGCGGTTTGTGTCAGGTTGTTCAGGATCATGCCAATGAAACCCCTTTCCAGATTTTCAGCAGGCGCACTTGCCTGCGCCGCCGTCATGCTCACTGCGATGCAGTCCGTCGCCACCGCCGAGGAAGTCGCACCAACAGCCTCTCCTCAGGCCATGGCGATGCAGACACCGCAGGAGCTTCCAGCCCAAGCCGGAGAGCGCACCTGCTACACCGCGATCCGCGTCGATGGTCCCTACATAGCCATGACCTTCGACGACGGGCCGAGCGCCGTGCTGACACCGCGCCTGCTCGACATGCTCAAGCAGCGCAATATCAAGGCCACCTTCTTCGTCCTCGGCCAACTTGCTCAGGAACATCCCGAGATCCTCGCGCGCGCCCTCGCCGAGGGACACGAGATCGCCAACCACAGCTGGGATCACAAGGCGCTGAACAAGCTGGGTGAAGGCGGTCTCCAGCACGAACTGGCAGACACCTCCGCGACAATCACCAAGACCACCGGCAAGCCGGTCACCCTCATGCGCCCTCCTTACGGCGCCACCAACCCGCGTCTCAACAAGGCGATCGAGAAGGAATACGGCATGAAGGTCATTCTCTGGTCTGTCGATCCCTTTGACTGGAAGCGACCCGGCCCCCAGGTCATCACCCAGCGAATCCTCGCCGGAACTCAGCCGGGATCCATCATCCTTGCCCATGACATCCATCCCGGCACCATCGAGGCGATGCCCGCAACCTTCGACGCCCTCCTCGCAAAGGGCTACAAATTCGTGACTGTCTCCGAACTGCTCGCCATGGAAAGCAAGAATCCCGCACCCACGCCTTCGGCCTCACCAGCAGCGGCGCCCGCTGCTCAGAAATCCTCCAAGTCGAAGAAGAAAGCTGCTTAAGAAAGCCGTCTAAGCGCGGTGGAAGGTTGTTGATTTTTCCGCAAAGGCGCGGAAACACAGAGATGATGAATGTGGAACTCAGGAATCGGAAGAGAGCAAAAAGGGAGACGGGGTATCTCGCGGCAGATCCACGAGCAACAGTCTCACCAATCAGTCTCCTGTTAAAAAGTGAAAATGTTACAACCAATGCTCTGAAACGAGCCCATGGAGTGGTCGAGTTGTAGCCATCTGCAATCGGCGGATGAACCCAACGGGCGAACCAAATCTCTTGGAAGAGATGCGGAGAAATTGCGGTAGGCAAGCCCGTGAGGGCGGCACGGCTTTTCGGGAGCAAAGTGCCGTTCAACCTTGCGATCATCGAGTGCCGGAAGGCACGATGAAGCCTGCAAAGCAGTTCGAAGCGACAAGGGCCTCGGACTTCAGCCCCTTGTAACCTTGTAACGGTGCAACGCTTTTAACCCTTTAGGTACTCACCATCTGGGTGAAACGCTCAAACCTGTCACCGCCGCCCTAACGAAACGCTGATTAAATCCGACGAAGGCCGCTGAACGCATAGCGATTGATTTTTGGGACGCCTCGGGCGAGGCTTCGGGCTCATGTTTTTAGGCACCCTTAAAGTCATCGGCATCATTCTCGAGGTGGTGCTGCTCTTCAATCTCCTCATCGTGGCCCATGAACTGGGTCACTTCTTCGCCGCGAAGTGGCGTGGTCTGAAGGTTGAGAAGTTCGCCGTCTGGTTCGGCAAGCCGCTCTGGTCGAAGACCGTGGGAGGCGTGGAGTACCGCCTTGGGAGCATTCCTGCCGGCGGTTTCGTTGCCATTCCCCAGCTTGCCCCGATGGAGGCGATCGAGGGAAAGACCGATGAGAAGGGGCAGGATCTTCCGCCCGCCCGTCCTCTCGACAAGATCATCGTGGCCGCCGCAGGTCCGGCCGCCAGCCTCGGCCTTGCCTTTCTCTTCGCCTGTGTCGTCTGGTTCGTGGGCCGTCCTGTCAGCGAGGCGGAGACCACGAATCAGATCGGCTATGTGCTGGAGGGAGGCCCTGCCGCGAGGGCCGGGCTGCAGGCCGGTGACAGGATCCTCTCCGTGAACGGCCATCCGGTGAAGCGGATCAACGGGATGGGACGCATGGGCGACAGCGTCGCCTGGAATGTCGCGGTGAGTTCTTCCCCGGTGATTCCGATCCGCTTCGAGCGCGACGGCAAGGAACGGGTCGTCGAGGTCGAGCCGGTCATCCAGCCTCGCAGCGGATGGGGACGGAAGAACCTCCGCCAGATCCAGATCATCCCGGCCGTCACCCCGATGGTGGCGCGGGTTTTCTCGAACAGCCCGGCCGAGCAGGCGGGGTTGCGCAGGGGTGACCTCGTGGTTGCCGCCAATGGCAAGCCCCTCTTGAGCCAGCCGGCGCTGGCCGAGATCCTGACCGCCACCAAGGGAGCTCCCGTGAAACTCACCATCAGGCGCGGGGGTGTCGATTTCCCCGTCACGGTGACACCCCGTGTTCCGGAGGGGGAGAAGCAGGCGAGGGTCGGCATCCAGTGGGATGAACGGGGAGTGGTTACCCTGGTCCACCCCGGCCCTTTGCTCCAGATCAAGTCGAGCATCCTCACCATGTGGGAAACCATCTCGGCGGTCACCGACCGGCGTTCCGAAGTGGGTGTCCAGCAACTCAGCGGTCCGGTAGGCATCATGAGGGTCTACTACCTGCTCTTCCAGAACCCGATGGGTTGGCAGCTAGCCCTCTGGTTCAGCGTCGTGCTCAACGTGAACCTGGCGATTATGAACCTGCTTCCGCTGCCGGTCCTCGACGGAGGGCACATCCTGCTCGCCCTCATCGAGTGGATCTGCGGGCATCCCATCCACCAGAAGACGCTGGAAGTGGTCCAGTCGGCCTTCGCGATGCTGCTGATCGGCGCGATGCTCTACATCTCCTTCTTTGACGTGAGCGATCTGGTCACCGGTCACAAACCCGGTGCCGCCCCCGTCAAGGCGGAGAGCATGATCTTCGCTCCCGCAGCCTCCGGCAGTCCCGCCAAGCCATGACGCGGTCCGCGGTAGCCCAGACCATGGCGGCCTCCTATGCGGCTGATCTGTTCTCCTACCGCCGCCGCCCCACCCGCGAGGTCATGGTGGGGGGAGTCGGATTCGGCGGATCAAACCCGATCCGGGTCCAGTCGATGATCACCAGCGACACGATGGACACCGCGGCCTGTGTCGCGCAGACCCTGAGGTTGGTCGATGCGGGCTGCGAGATGGTCCGGATCACGGCCCCGACGGTGAAGGATGCCGCCAACCTGAAGAACATCCGGGAGGAGTTGTTCCGTCTCGGTTGCCACATCCCACTGGTCGCCGACATCCACTTCAAGCCGGAAGCCGCGCTTGAGGCGGTCAAATGGGTGGAGAAGGTGAGGATCAATCCCGGCAACTTCGCTGATTCCAAGAAATTCAACGTGCGCGACTACAGCGACGCCGAGTATGCGGCCGAGTTGGAGCGGATCCGGGAGCGATTCACCCCGCTCGTGCAACTCTGCCGTGAGCGCGGCGTGGCGATGCGCATCGGGACCAACCACGGCTCGCTCAGCGACCGGATCATGAACCGCTTCGGCGACTCGCCGCTCGGCATGGTGGAGAGCGCCCTGGAATTTGCCCGGATCGCCCGTGATCTCGATTTCCACGCGCTGATCTTCTCGATGAAGGCCTCCAATCCGAAGGTCATGATCGCCGCCTACCGTCTGCTGGTGTCACGTCTGGATGAAGAGGGCCCCGACTGGAATTACCCGATCCATCTCGGCGTGACCGAGGCGGGCGACGGCGAGGATGGGCGGATCAAGAGCGCCATCGGCATCGGGTCGCTTCTCTCCGACGGGATCGGCGACACGATCCGCGTCTCACTCACCGAGGACAGCCATCACGAGATACCCGTGGCCCGCGCCCTCGCGGCTCCCTTTGCCGGAAAGTCCGAGGAGGCCTCCCCTGCACCCGGCGTGAAGCCGGGTTGGCCGCTGTTCGAGTACAGCCGGCGATCCTCCGAGCGGGTGCTCTTTGACGGAATCACGGGTCCGGTTGCCGTGGGTGGGGGGGAGACCGTTGCGGTCGTCGTCCCCCGCAGGGTGGATGAGGCCGTCGCTCACAAGCGCGCGGGTCTGGGCGACTACCAACCGGAACTCATTCTGGAGGATCTGCCGCTTGTCGAGGTGGACCCCCTCTCCGAGGAGGAGATAGCTGCAGTGAACGCCGTCACCGAACCGCGCCTCATCACCGTGAGGGATGGGGTCAGCTTGGAGCCGGTCGCCGCTTTCCGTCTGCTGGCCTCTCTCGTCGATCCGCGGCATCCCATCTTGCTGAAGGACACACTGCAAAAGGCTAGTGGCGGGGAGTTCCTGGATCATCTCCTCACCTCCGCCACAGTGCTGGGATCGCTCCTCTGCGATGGCATCGGCGACGCCATCCTGCTGCGAAGCGAAGAGGCACCCGGTCAGTCACTGCGCCTCGCCTACAACATCCTCCAGGCCGCCGGAGTCCGCATCTTCAAGACCGACTACGTCGCCTGCCCCTCCTGCGGTCGTACGCTCTTCAACCTCCAGGAGACCACCGCCCGCATCAAGGCCTCCACGGCTCACCTCAAGGGGGTTCGCATTGCCATCATGGGCTGCATCGTCAATGGTCCGGGTGAAATGGCCGACGCCGACTTCGGCTACGTGGGGGGCGCCCCCGGGAAGGTGAACCTCTACGTCGGCAAACAGGCCGTGAAGTTCAACATTCCTGAAGGGGAGGCCGTGGAGCGTCTCGTTGACCTCATCAAAGAACACAACAAGTGGGTTGATCCCGTGTAGTGCCGGGATTTGGGCGCCGCGCGGTGTGGGCCTGCACTCTCCATCCAACTTCCAACGCTATTTCTTTTTGGAAGACTTCTGTGACTTTTTGCCCGAGTGCTTCGGAGGGCACTTCGTGGAAGGTTTGCAGGGAGCGGGTGTCGGTGCCGGGCAGATTCCTCCCGGCGGGAAGACAGGCTCGGGTGGTGGGTTGCCGTCACCGAAGAATTGTTTGATCTCGTTGAGCATCCGCTTGATGTGACGGTAGGTTCGGACGCGGACCATCTTGCGGTAACTGGCCCACGGATCGCCCCACTTGAGGATCTCGATCGTCA
>JBEAOJ010000096.1:0-4270 GCA_041164985.1 Verrucomicrobiota bacterium
AGTGGCGACCCTAACGGGATTCGAACCCGTGTTACTCCCGTGAAAGGGGAGTGTCCTAGGCCACTGGACGATAGGGTCGTGAAGTGGGGTAAAGAACATGACTGATGCGCCGCCGAATTCAAGACAAAGAGAGTTGTCCCCTCTTCGGGATTCTCTCCCTTCATCCCTCATCCTTTTTCCAGTCCGCCTCTCCCCTAGCCCATTCAGCCGTCCCCGCCCTCTTCATCATTTTTGATTCTTCATTTTGCTTTTTTCAGTCAGCCCCCTCACTCGCTCACCTCTTCGCTCTGGGAGTCGATGACGCGCCCGGTCACACGGTCGATGGCCACGCTCACCCAGACACGACGTTCTCCCAGCACTGTGAAATCACCGGGCGTCACCGAAGATCCTGTGAACTTTCCATTCTGGGCCACGACATCGATGAGGATGTTCCAGGTTCTTGTCTGGCCGACCTCGGAAAGTGCACGCACGGCGGCCTCACGGCTGACTTTTCTGAGATCGGTGGAGGTGGCGATGACATTGGAACCGACCAGATCGACCAGTTGGGCACGATTGGTCAGAGGACGCGCCGAAGTGACGGCAACCATGTTGGAGGCGTAATTGGTCGCATCGGAGAGAGTGATGCTTCCGGATCCGGCGGTCGGCGTGCCTGCGAGCAGCGCCGCAAGCACGGCTGGTTGGCGAGTGTTCAGATTGACGACACCGGCTCGCATTCCGCTGGAGGGCACGGGGTATGCGGAGAATGTGTCCAGCATGGCCTTATCCGCACTTCCCGTCCCCGAGACAAAATCCAAGGAGCGCCACGGCTGATCACGAAAAACGTAGCCCAATTCACCCACCGAGGCATAGGGACGCTCCATGATGACGGGATTGGTGTCGGTCACGGAGTTGGGATAGGGTGGGTAACTCGTCCAGGCAGGGAGGTTCGTTCCATTGGTGGAGGAGAGGCCGGCACCCCGGATCGTGCGCGGATCCAGGACATTCACAGTGAACTGGTTTGTGGTTATGGAACCTGCATCATCGGGCGTGATGACGGGGTTCTGAACCGTCGGGTTCAAGATCATCCCGGATAGAGGGGCAGGGATATCCGCGTTAGTCCCGAACGAACTGTAAGAACTGCCTCCGGACGGATTGGTGGAGACACCAAGCGCGATGTTTCCGACGCTGTTGTAGATATTCTGCGCGTGATTCTTCTGTAGCTCCGCTCCGATGCTTGTCATCTGAATGGGATAGACGGTCGGTGTCAGGTAGCTCGCGAGGGGGATGTTTGTGTTGCCGGAAAAGGATGAGGGAACAGTGGTGAGCTTGTTCGGCGAATCGATGGAAAGAAGGCCGCCGTTATTGGAAAAGGAAGTCTTGAGATAATATGTCCCAGCGCCTCCGGCCGGACTCCAAACAACCGGAGCCACATAGAGGTCGATATTCACCTGATACCAAGGGTTCTTGAAACTTGCGACCCGTGTGATGGTCTGAATCGCCAGTTGCACAACCTCGGGACGCGATTTCTTACCAACGACAAGTCCCTGGGATGTCGTGATGGTCACGTCGTTTGTCGATGCCTGCGCGGCGACATTCGCGGCGATGGCGGCGATCTTGACGGAGACGTTTGTTCTCCAGGCGGCGGGCGCAAAGAAATTCGTCGGCCCCATGTAAGCATTGGTGTCGGACGTGTTGGTCAGCGCGGGAACGCTGTTGGAAATGGCGTTGCAGAGATCCGTGAGAACCGTTGTTCCCAGGTTGCCCATCGCAAGCCGGGAAAGATCAAACCGATTGGTCATCGCGGAAAGGCCGTTCCCATTGAGGGACGGACGGGCAAGCTCTCTCGTGAAGTGGGTGAGGCAATGGAGCGAGGCGTTGAATCCCGGATTCTGTGACTGAATGTACCGAATCAGGTCCTGGCGGGTTGCGAAGAAGTTGTTCGTGCTCACCGCGGAACCTGAGGCGTTGGTGACAAGGGAATCGAGAAAACCGATCGCCGCCCCGCCCGCCGCGTAATCGGCATAGAGCGCCGGATTGGTGGCCTGGGGGTTGCGGAAGGCGATCAGCGCATTCACGTCGTTCCGCGACACGCCCGGCAGGAGGGTGAGATCGGCACCGGCCTCCGTTCCCTTGAGTCGCGCCATCAAAGACGCATCCACATTGCCGGGCCGGCCCGCGACATTCGCATCCAAGAGACCCCCGATGTCGTAGGCATTGTAGGCAAAGCGGCCGATCGCGTTCGTCGAGGGCGAGTTGCCGAGCGTTCCATTCCGGTTCACGTAGACCCAGCAGGGCAGCTGGTTCGTGGAGGAAAATCCAGATGGCAACAGTCGCGGCGCGCCCCAGCGTACGGCATCGACCACGCGCCCGTCACGCGATGGCGAGGAGGTGACGTGGGTCGAGGCGGCGGGATCCCCCGCCGGGATGCTCTGGCGGACAAGATTCGCAAAATTGGTGTCGGAGAGCATCGCTGATTGGGCAAGGGCCCGTGCGGGAATCATCGATGCGGGGGAGGAAGCGAAGTAGTTGATCGCGCCGGTATTGGTTACGGCCACCGAATTGGCCGCGATTTCGGCCATCAGGAGTGACAGAACGCGGTCCTCTCCGCTTGCCGCGAGCTGGGCCGTGCAGACCTGAGCGGTGCGCACGCTCTCGATGGCGCTGTTGGAGGCGGATCGTGAAAAGAACGCCACGGCGGCAAAGGTGACCAACACAATGAGCGAGAGAGTCAAAACGAGGGATGCCCCCGATTCATCACGGAGGGATTTGCATGCTGTTGCAGTATCGGGAGAGCTCATGGCAGGGGGATTGTTTTCTTGATGATCCGGATGGCTGACTTCAGGCGCCCCGGAATCGCGAGGCCGTCGACAGTTCCCCTCCATTTGGAAGAATCCCCCGAGAGAGCCGACGTCACCGCTCCAAGACCGCCCGATGACTTCAGGATCGCGTAGTTACCTTCATCCGTAACGGCGACCGAGATCTCGACGGCCCTGGTGCAGTTGGTCATTCGCGCGGGGAAACCGGAGGCTCGGGTGACAATGGCATTGTATCCCGGAGGGACGGGATTACCCCGGTATTTTCCCGTCACGGCCCAGTTCGGGGAGACAGATCCGGAAAGCGGATAGTTGGCGGAATCGGTGACCGCCCTCACCTGGATGCCGAGAATTCCGGATGCCAGGGGGATGGAGGCGTTGGTGGAGGCGGTGAGCGCCGCGGAAAGCAGGTTTGTCCTGGCAAATCCCACCGACCCGTAGGCACGCATCACTTGATTCGAGTCATTCAGGGAATAACTGACCGCCAGAAAGCGCGTGGCATTGGTGGAAACAGCCCCCCTGCGGTTGGAAACAAGGGCGAAGAGATTGGTCGCGCCCGAGGAGGGGGCTACCACCGTGGCATCGCCGCCGATCACGGCGTTCTGCAAGTCGATCGTCATGACATCCAGCAGGCGGCGGGCTGAACTTACCGCCTCGATTCCTTGGTTCTGAGTCCGGGTTGCCGTGAGCACCTCCTCGATCACTTGGAAAATCAGCATCAGCATCAAGGCAAGGACCCCGACAGCAACCAGCACCTCGACAAGCGTGTGGCCACCGGTGGATTTTCCACGAAACATGACGGGAAGTAAATTCATGGCCGTGGTAAGCGTGGCAGGAAACGGATCGGCATCGTCGAGCTTCCCTCGACGCGGCTCCACTGGAGTGTCGAGCCATTCCAGACGGGATTGGCGGAAGGGGGCCATGCAACCCCAAGCACCGCGCTTCCCTCGCCGTAAAGGGCTGAGGGCGGCGTCACGACGACAACGGCGCAAAGCCGCGCATCGATGCTGTTGGCGGCACCCTCTCCCTGGAGTGTGAGGGCGTTCCAACGATTGGTGACTGGAGACCCCCCGATGGCATAACCGCAGTTCTGCCCGTTGAATATCCAGACATAGTTGGTGCCGTCGGTTGTGTCGGCCGAGCGGATTGACTCCGAGAGGGAGTTGAGGAGATTGGCGGCGGCGGACTGCTGGTTGGCGTTGCTGAAGGTTCTCATTCCAGCTGGAAGCAGGCCCATCACGCCGAAGATAACATAGGCGACGACACCGATCGCGATGACCACTTCGATGAGGGAGAATCCCCTGTTCCTGAAATATCGCGGATTCATTGCCTGTAGATGGTAGGTGTTCCGACACTCCCGTCGATCGCCACGGAAACGTCATTTCCGGGAATGGCATTCGTTCCCCGGGTCTGCCTCAGTGAGAGGAGCATCAGGGGATTGAAGCCGGAGGATGAGGAGGGAACAGGATTGGTCGAGG
>JBEAOJ010000097.1:0-6438 GCA_041164985.1 Verrucomicrobiota bacterium
GGGTGAACTCCGGAACGGGGCGCGTCCCGGTGATCTCTCCATCGGCATCCTGGGAGTCCGTCATCTCGCCAAGCTTCATGGTGCCGACATACTCCTTGTCCTCGCTCATGAGGAGATCCTGGATCTTGGTCCCACGCCCCAGGGTGAGCAGCAGAAGGCCGGTGGCCATCGGATCGAGGGTTCCGCAATGGCCCACCTTCTTGGTTCCCAGGACGCGACGCACGATGGCCACCACGTCGTGGGATGTCATTCCGGAGGCTTTGTCGATGGGAAGGACCCCGTCGATGGTTGATTCTACTCTCATGGTGTTTGAAAAATCAGCGGGTCCTTAGTCGGCAGACTCGATCTCGGCACAGATCGCGGCAAGGACACGGGCCTCCACCTCGGCAAGCGATCCCTTGATCCGCGCCCCCGAAGCCATCAGGTGACCACCGCCGCCGAACTTGCCGCAGAGGGCGCAGGCATCGAAGCTGGAGTCCTTGGAGCGGAGGCTGAGGCGGATCATTCCGTCGGGAAGCTCCTCGAAGAAGGCGGCCGCCTTGACGGTGTCGACGGAACGGAGGTGATCGATGATCCCCTCGTTGTCCTCCGGAATGACCCCGAGGGCCTGCACGTCTGCCAGAGAGAGGGAAAAGCTCGCCACACGGTCCTGACAGCTGAAGCGGGCATTCACGAGGGCGTGCTTCAAGAGGTCGAGGCGACGCTTCGACTGGCTCTCGTAGAGGGAGCGGGAGAGGGTGGCGACATGCACCCCGCGACGGATCAGCGCCGCGGCCACCTCGAAGGTTTCCGCACCGGTCCCCTCGTACTGGAAGGAACCGGTGTCGGTCGAGATCGCCGCGAAGAGATTGGTCGCCATCTCCGGGGTGATCGTGATGCCGGATGCCATGAAAGCCTCCGCCAGAATCTGACCCGTGGCGGGACGGGTGGCGTCGATGAGGTTCAGGTCGGCATACCCCTCGTTACTCCTGTGATGATCGATGCAGATCCAGAGAGGAGAGCCGGCGACTGCCTCGATCAAGGTTCCCAAACGGTTCTTCACCGAGGTATCGAGCGCGAGCACCGCGTCAAAGGGGACGGGAGTGGCTGGAGGTGGCGTCACCAGCTCCGAGGAGGGAAGGAAGGAGAACTTCTCCAGCATTCCGTCCTCGTTCCAGGCGGTCACTTCATGCCCCTCGGAAAGGAGCCAGAGGGCCGCGGCGATCGTCGATCCGTAGGCGTCGGCATCGGGACGGAGATGGCTAACCACGAGGATGCGCCGCTTGCCTCGGAGCGCCTCGCGTATCTCGGGGAAGGTGGCGGAGGTCATGGCTGGCGGGGGTCTCCCTCCGCCCCATCGGTCCCTTTGGCCCCGTCGGCTCCTTCCGCGGAGTCGTCATCGGGCAGGGTCGGGGCGATCTCATCGAGGAGATTGAGAACCCGTGTCCCGCGCTCGATCGACTCGTCGAGCTGGAAATGCAGATGAGGAGTGTATTTCAGGATGACCCTCCGGGAGAGCTCGTGCTGCAGGTGCTGGCGATTTCCCTCCAGGGCCGTGATTGCCTGCTCCTTCTGCCAATTGGTGCCGATCGCGCTGATGAAGACATGCGCGTTCTTGAGATCGGGTGTGATGTCGACGGCACGCACCGAAACAAGGGGGGCCTCGAACTTCATTTCACGTCCGACGATCATCCCAAGCTCGCGCTTGATCAGTTCACAGACTCGGACGGTTCGTAGGCTCATGGTGGTGACTGGAAGGGCGGATTTGCCCCACTGAAAATCCCTTAGAGTGTCTGGGCGACCTTCTCGAGGGTGTAGCACTCGATGATGTCGCCGACCTCGTATTCCGAGTAATCGCCGAGGCGGATACCGCACTCGAGTCCGGCACGGACTTCCTTCACATCCTCTGTGAATCGGCGCAGGGTGGTCAGGCTGCCATCATAGACGGCCTGGCGGCGGCGCAGCACGCGGGCGCGGGCGGAGCGGGACATGCGTCCGTCGGTGACCATGGAGCCGGCGACCATTCCCTTGGTGAGATCGAAGAGCTGCTTCACCTCGGCATGACCGATGACAGCTTCGCGCACCTCGGGGTCGAGCAGACCCTGCATGGCGTCGCGCATCTGGTCGACCAACTCATAGATGATGCTGAAGAGCTTGATCTGGACACCTTCCTTGCGGGCGGCGTTATTGGCGCTGTTCTCCACCTTGATGCCGAAGCCGATGATGATGGCGTCGGAGGCGCTGGCGAGCAGCACGTCGCTCTCGGTGATCGGACCCACGGCGGAGTGGATGATTTTGAGATCGATCTTCTCCTGCGGAATGTCGTTGAGGGTTCCGATGATCGCCTCGAGCGAACCCTGCATGTCGGCCTTGAGCACGATCTGGAGAACCTTCTTCTGATCGGCGGCGATGTTGGCGAAGAGGTTCTCAAGCGTGGCCCTCTTGGGGGTGGCGAGCTTCTCCTTGCGCTGGGCATCGAGGCGCTCCTCGCTGAGCTGTCGGGCGGAACGCTCGTTCTCCATGACGACGAGCTCGTCGCCGGCGTTGGGAAGACCGCTGAGACCGAGAACCTTGGCGGGCATGGCGGGGCCGGCGGCCTTGAAGGCAACACCATCCTCGTTGATGAGCTGCTTGACCTTGCCCCAGTAGTTGCCGCAGATGAAGGGATCTCCGACGCGGAGGGTGCCGGTGTTGACGATGACGGTGGCCGTGGGACCCCTTCCCGCCTCGACCTGGGCCTCGATGACGCTGGCGCGTCCGGGAATGTCGGGGTTGGCCTTGAGCTCCAGAACCTCGGCCTGCAGGGACATCATCTCGAGCAGGTTGTCGATTCCCTTGCCGGTGGCCGCGGAAACCTCGCAGACCACGGTGTCGCCGCCCCAATCCTCGGGAACGAGTCCCTTCTCCTGAAGCTGCTGCTTCACGCGGTCGGGGTTGGCCGTCTTGAGATCGCACTTGTTGATGGCGACCATGATGGTGACCTTGGCGGCCTGGGCATGGCTGAGAGCCTCAAGCGTCTGCGGCATGAGACCGTCGTCGGCCGCAACGACAAGGACGACGATGTCGGTGACATTCGCCCCGCGTGCCCGCATGGCGGAGAAGGCCGCATGGCCCGGGGTGTCGATGAAGGTGATCGGATGACCCTTCCAGTCGATGGAATAGGCGCCGATGCGCTGGGTGATGCCTCCGGCCTCTCCGGCGGCGACCTTGGCGCGGCGGATGGCGTCGAGCAGGGAGGTCTTGCCGTGGTCGACATGGCCCATGAAGGTGATGATCGGGCCGCGGAGCTTCTTCGCCTCGGGCTTCTCCTCGACGGGCTTGGGAGGCTCGATGACAACCTTCTCCTCCTTGTGGACACCGCCCCCTGCGACGCGCTTCTCGCGCTCGAAAACGAAGCCGTAAAGATCGCAGAGTTTGCCGGCGACCTCGGGCTCGACCGACTGGTTGATGTTCGCGAAAATCTGCATTCCCATCAGATCCTTGATGATCTTGAAGGGAGGAACCCCCATCTGGGCGGCCAGTTCCTTGATCTGGATCGGCGGCTTGATGTGGATCACCTTGCGGGGCTCGCCACCCTCGGCATCCTCAGCGGTCACCGTTTCTTCCGTCTGAACAGCCTCGACTTCTTCCTCAACAACGGGGACGGGTGCCGCAGGAGGCTGGCTCTCCCCGATGCGGGGAAGCGCCTTGCCCGTGGAGGCGACCCGCTTCTTCGGAGCGGGCTCGTCGATCAGGGAAAGGGTGGGAAGGTCGGCGGTCTTGATGACCGGCTTCTTGGCTTCGGCTTTGTCAGCGGCCGGCGATGCGCCCTTGGACTTTGAAGAGGCATCCTTGGCATCCCTCGCAGAGGAAGACCTGGAGGAACCGCGGGCACCGGAGACCGATCCCGCACGAGAAGCACGCGACGGTGCCTTGGATGCAGAGGCCTTGGAACCCGCCCCTTTGGAGGCGGTTGATTTGGATGTGGGGACTTTGGAGGCCATGAAAATATCGGATGACGGCTGGTTCCCCGCGACGGGGAAGCGCCGTGACTAAGCCGCCGCCTGTCCTTTCGCTTCGAGGTGGCTCTTGGCGGCTGCGAGGATGGATTCGGCTTTCTCGGGTCCGCAACCGAGCACTCCGTCAATGTCGGAAGCCTCGGCGGTGACCACCACGTCGACGGAATTCATGCCGCCGGCGGCAAGGGTCTTGGCCTCCTCCTCGGAGATGCCCAGGGCCTCGGCTAGCTGATGGACGGCGCCACCAAGCTGCTGCTCGAAGGCTTCGGCCGCGGAGCGATCCTCCTTGATGTCGATTTCCCAACCGGTGAGGCGGGAGGTGAGGCGTGCATTCTGGCCGCGCTTTCCGATGGCAAGTGCAAGATCCTCCTTGTCGACGGCGATATGAAGGGTATGGGCGGCCTCGTCAACCTCGATGCTGCGGATACGGGCCGGCTTGAGAGCCTCGCGGGCAAACTCCTTGGGGTCCTCATACCAGCGGATGATGTCCACTTTCTCGTTATTGAGCTCGCGGACGATATTCTTGACGCGGGCACCGCGCATACCGACGCAGGCGCCGACCGGATCGACCTTGTCATTGGCACTGTGAACGGCGATCTTCGTGCGGAAGCCTGCTTCACGGGCGATGGAACGGAGCTCGACGGTGTGGTCGGCGATCTCGCTGACCTCGATCTCGAAAAGGCGGCGGATGAAGTTCGGGTGACTGCGGGAGAGGATTATCTCGGGGCCGCGGGGGCCGTTCTCCACGGCGACGACGTAGGCGCGGATGCGGTCACCGACATTGTACTCCTCGGTGCTGACGCGCTCGCGCGAGGGCATGATCCCCTCGAACTTGCCAAGGTCGAGGACCACATCGCTGCGGTCGAATCGACGGACGGTGCCGCTGACGATCTCGCCGGCGCGGTCCTTGAACTCCTCGTAGATCATCTCCTTCTCGATCTGGCGGATGCGCTGGGCGATCGCCTGACGGGCGGTCTGGGCGGCGATGCGGCCGAAGTCGCGGGGCGTCACCTCGATCTCGATTTCCTCGCCGGGCTGGATCTCCTTGTTTATGAGGCGGGCCTTGGCGACGGAAATCTCCTCCTGGGGATTGGAAACGGTCTCGACCACAAGGGGCTTGGCGAAAGCACGGATGGCGCCGCTCTTGGGATTGATGTCGATGCGAACCTCGCGGGAGCAGGAAAAGCTCTTTTTGGAGGCGGCAACGAGGGCCGAGGAGATGGCCTCGATGAGGGTCTCGCGTTTGATACCTTTTTCACGCTCGAGGTAGTCGAGCATGGCGATAAATTCGGAGTTCATGGCAATGGGAATTCCCGACGCACAGGCCAGGAAGGGTTCCATGACAGTGTGTCGGGGGTTTGTAACTATGACGGGTCATGTCACACCGGTCAACTCAAAGAAGAGAGGTTGGCCGGAATTCTCTTTGACCTGAAGGGATATGGAATCCATCCTGCCGCCCCATGGCCAACGACCCAGCCACACTACGGTCCGCAAAGTCCGGGTCCGCTAGTTCCGGAACCAAGACCGTTGGCGAAGGAGGCACTCCCCCTCCCCTGATCGACAGGAATGCCACGTTCCTGGGTGTCCTACTGGCCTCTCTGATCTGGAAACTTGTCGCCGGAGCCAATCTGGGACTCATCTTTGACGAGTGCTACTACTGGGTCTGGTCTCTCCACCTTCAGTCGTGTTACTTCGACCATCCTCCCCTTGTCGCCTGGGTGATCGCGGGGGGACACGCCTTGCTGGGGCATCATCCCCTGGCCGTCCGCCTGGGAGCGATCCTCTCCGGTGTCCTGCTGGCGCTGGCAGGGAGGCAACTCGGGAAGGAACTCTTCGGAACGGCGGCGGGGAACCGGGCCGGCATCTTTCTGACACTCGCCCCGATCTTCGCGGGGAATGCCTTTTTGATGACGCCGGACACCATGCTGATTCCGGCCTGGGCATTCGCCCTACTCTTTGCATGGCGTGGAAGCCAAGAAGGAGCCCCGATGGGATGCTGGCTCGCGGCGGGTGCGGCCGCGGGTGTGGGGATGCTGAGCAAATACACGATGGTTCTCTTCTTTGCGGGACTCGGACTGCTCTGGTTGACAAGCCCCGGCAACCGGAAACGTCTCTTTCTGGGCGGCATGATGGCAGGGATCGTCGCCCTGATTCTCTTTGCTCCCGTGATCTGGTGGAACAGCCGCCATGACTGGGTATCCTTCGCCCACCAACTCAATCACGGCTTCCGTAACGAACATCGAAGCCTCATCAACCTCCAGAACCTCGCCGACTACGCGGTCTTCCTTGTCGTGCTGGTCTCGCCCATTCTCGGACTCCTCTGCTTCCGCACGGCGGCGACACGGATGGGTGATTCACGCTTCCGCTTCCTGGGAGCGTTCTTCTGGACGGTGGTGCTCTTCTTCGGGTTCTCGGCGGGCAAGGCCCATGTCGAGGCCAACTGGCCGATGGCCGCCTTCGT
>JBEAOJ010000098.1:0-6055 GCA_041164985.1 Verrucomicrobiota bacterium
TCCAGGCCACGATCAACTCCGTCAACGGCTTCGCGCTGAGTTTTCTGGTGATGCTCTTCAGCTGGATGAGCGATCACACGGTTTCCAAGCTGGGGCGGCGCAAGCCTTATCTTTTCGCCAGTGCGCCTTTCATCGTCGTCGCGACCGTGGTGTTCCCGTTCATCGACGAGCCGGTGTTCCTATGGCTGATCGTGGTGCTGTGGGTGGTGAAAATGGTGGCCATGGACCTGAAGGCCTCGACCTTTCCGCTGCTTAACATCGACTGTGTGCCGCGCCCGTTGCTGGCCCAGGCCAACTCGGTCTTCACGATCGCCGGAGGCATCGTCGGATTTGTGGCGATGCGCTCGGTGGGTTCGCTGCTTGGCATCGCGGAATGGGTTCCCTTTGTGTTTGCAGGAGGGCTCATGACGATCACCACGATCACCGCCTTCTGGATCAAGGAACCGCCGATTTTCCACCCAGCCAAGGAGTCGTTCAAACTCTGGTCCACTTTCAAGGTTGCCGCAACGGACAGGCGGATCTTCGTGCTCATGGCGGGCGTGGCCCTGGTCAACGGCTACTTCGTGATGCAGAACGCATGGCTCTGGTTCTGGGCCAAGGAAACCCTCGGCCTTGAACGCAAGGAAATCTTCGAGGCGCTCTCCTGGGCGGGCCTTCTCAATATCGCGCTGGCCTATCCGACCGGCTGGCTGATCGACCGGTGGGGCGCCATCAAGGTGGCGACCGTTTATTTCATCGGCCAGCTTGCCTGTTTCGCCATGGCGATGAATGTGAGCGACAAGGGCGGGCTCATCGCCCTTTCCCTGGCGGGCACCGTGGTCGCACCGCTCTATGCCGCCGTCGATATCATGGTTTACAAAAAGGCGCCGGAAAAGGATGTCGGCTCCATCACCTCGACCAACTCCGCGATCCGCAACGCCTGGAACGCCGTCTTCGGTGCGGCCGCCGGCTGGATCATCTTCTGGTGCCACCACAATTACCGCATCGGTTACATGATGGGCATCTCCGCCACGACCGCGGGCTTCACGCTCCTGTGGGTCTACCGCTGGCTCATGAACCGTTCCGTGAACGCCGGACTGCGGAATGCCTGACCCTTGAATAGGAACATCCGCGCCGAAGCGCCGGCTTCCGCAATGAAAGAACAAAATCAATGAATGAACAAAACCTTTCATTCACCGCCACGGGTCTGGTTTCCGATGGAACCCATCACTTGGAGATCCTTGCCGAAACCCATCCGGAGGCGCTTTGCATCCGGGTCAGCTCGCCCGTCACACAGCGCTTCCACAAAGTGGTGGTGCGGGTGGATGGCTCTGCGACGGTGGATGAGATCTTCCCAGCATCGCCCAACTTCAATGATGTGCGCCGGATTCCCGGATGGCTTCAGGCGCATCAGGGAATCCGCTCCTCCCATGCCGATCAGGTCTTCGGCGAGCAATGGCTCTTCACACCGGCTCCCCTGGTTTTTCCGATGCTCAGCGGAGGGGAATGGCAGGGTATCGGCCTCGGTGCGGAACCGGGACGCAACCAGTATGTGGGCTGGACCTACCGGCCTGTCGCGCCGGGAGCGTTCACGCTGGAGATCTACTACGAGGGACAGTGGAATGCCGAAGGGCATCTCTTCACGCTCTTCTTGCCCATGGCGGGGCGCAACAAGCCCGAGGAGGTGATTGGCGATTACTCGAACTGGCTGCGTGCCAAGGGATGGGCGCCCACTCCCGCGCGCGCTCCGGCTTCATGGTGGAAGCGGCCCTTCTCGCAGGCCTGGGGCGAACAATGTAATCTTCTCAACGCGCGGGGTATCCGGGTTATGGCGAACAATACTCCCGACGAGATTGGGTCTTACGACACCCAGGCCAACGAAATGCGCTGGTATGGACGCCTCGACGAAAAGGGGATTCCGCTCGGCGTGGCCAGTCTGGGCGACAAATGGCAACTCAGCCGTCACCGTCTCCTTCCGGATCCCGCCAAATTTCCCGATTTTCGGGGATTTGCGGATTGGCATCACCGGGCGGGACGCCATGTGGTCGCCTGGCTCGGAATGTGGAAGCACGATCAAGCCCCGGCCCACATGTGCATCCTCAATGACAAAGGGGAGCGCCTCTCGCTCGATCCCGATAGTCCGACCTTTCGCAAACAGCTCCAGGAGGATGTGACCCGGCTGATCAGCCCTGAGGGCTACGACTTCGACGGCTTCTTCCTGGACTTCACAGCGGAGCTTCCCGCCGGGGCCGCTCCCCGCCAGGAGGGCGGCAGATGGGGTATGGAGCTTCTCCACGAGTATGTGCGCCTGATCCATGAGGCCGCCAAGGCGGCGAAGCCGGATGCCATGATCCTCGCGCATTGCTGCCATCCTTACTTCGCCGATGTGGTCGATGTGTTTCGCCTCAATGACTACGCATTCAAGAACCCGACGCTCGTCGAGCAGATGCGCTACAGGGCATCGATCGCGAAGGCATCCTCCGACTGGCTCATCAACACCGACGGTTGGTGCATGTATGATGTCGGCGAGTGGCGTAAAATGCTCCGAGCCGCGCCCGAAACCGGCATCCCGGCCAGCTGGTTCACCCACGGCGTGTTCGGCGAGGGGACCCTGAGCTACGAGGCCTTCACCGAGCAGGATTACGCTGACTGGAAGGAGATCTGGACGCGGTATCACGCGGAACAGAAGCTCGTCATACTAGAGAAGCGCTGATTAAATCTCATAGAGACCGTCCCGGTAAGCCGTAGCGAATGCGAAGCAACGGGCCGCGTTTTTTTGAGAGTTAAAAATTGATGAGGGAGGATCGGCTGAACTGTTACAAGGCAGGGCCGGAAGAAGGCAACATCCAACTGACCAAAACAATAATGAACTTAATGAAAAGGAAGTTAACACCGCCGATGACCGCGATGATGGTCGCGTTGGCGACCATCGGCATGGCGGACGAACCGCAACCAAGCGGCGTGCCGATTTTCTTCACGCTCGACAAGCCTGGCAACGTCTCCGCAGCCATCTACGACGCGCAGGGCCGCATGGTGCGCGAACTGGATCGTGCGAAGCCTATGACGGCTGGAAAGCACTCACTCGCGTGGGACGGGCTGGATCGGAACGGGGAGCCGGTGCCGGCGGGCGACTACACATGGAAGCTCCTGCGCAATCCGGGTCTCCAGGCGAAATTCCTCGGCATGGTTGGAATCACCACGGTCGAGCAACCGTATGATCCCTGGGTAGGGAACAATGACGGGCCCAGCGCGGTGGCATGGGACGAGACGGGCTGGTATATGGGCTCCATGGGTTCGGAAAACATTCCGTCCTATCGGAAGCAGTCGCCCGATGGCAGCAAGCGCCTCTGGCAGAAGGATCACATGGAGGCCTGGCAGGGGCCGAGAGCCATGGCCAGCGCGAAGGGCACGCTTTATGCGCTCCAGCAGAACGGCAAGGTCATTCCCATGGACGCCGCCACTTCGACCCATAAAACCTATGTGGACGACCTCGGCAAGGTGCGTCCGGTCGCCTGGGATGTGCTCTCATCCGGCGACAACCGAAATGGACAAGGAGGCTCGAGCCTCGGCGCTATGGATCTGGATGCCGTAGACGGGCAGTTTGTGGTCAGTTCGGAAAAATTCAACCAAGTTACCTGGTATTCCGGCACCCCGCTCACCGTGCCGCACAAGACTTCCGAAAAAACGCTCAAGGAATGGAGCGATGCCGCGATTCTTCGTCAGGAAACGATTCCTTCGCCCAAGGGCGTGGCGCTGGGGGCCGATGGCGTCACCTATGTCATCAGCGAAGGGGCCGTGTGGGCGATCGGGAAGGAGAGGAAAGTTTTCATCCCGGCCGGGGAGTTGAAGAATCCCCACCGGATTGCCTTCGACAAGCTCACGAGGGATCTCCTGGTGGCGGAAGGTAGTGAGGAAGCCGAGGGAAGCGAAAGCACCTCCGCCGGGGAAAATACCGAGAATGCCACGGCGTCCGTTGTCGAATCGGGCCATCAGATCAAGCGCTTTGAAGGTTCGGGAAAACTCACGGCTACCTACGGCCGCCCGGGAGGCCGCCAGGACGGGCCGTTCGTCGCCACCGATTTCCTCAGCATCCGGGATATCGCCGCGACAAAAGACGGCGGTTTCCTCGTCAGTGAGGGAGGGGAATCCCTGCGCCGCACCGCGCAGTTCGACCGCGCCGGAAAATTGCTCGGCCAGTGGTTCGGGGGCTCTCCCTTTTACAATGTCGCCAGCGCGTTGCCGGAGAAACCGGAGGAGATCTGGTATTATGCCGGGTCGGCTTCGCTCGGGGTGGCCCGGATGAATTTTGAAAATGGTTCTTGGGAACCGATTGCCAGCTACACGCTCGCCAAGCATGGCGACGGCCTGTTCCCCGTGCAAAATCCTTTCAAATACTGGCAAGTCCGCAAACGCAACGGGACAACCTACCTGGTCAATGACGGGGGTTCCGCAGCCATCCTGCGTCTTGATGAAACCAAAAACCGTCTGGTGCCGGTCGCGATCGCGGGCTTTTTCCGTGACATGAAAAAAGCCCCCAAGCCGTTGCTTGATGCCGTCGCCGCCCAAGGACTCGATCCCGTGAAAGTCACCGGAGCCTATGCCTGGTCCGATCTCAACGGCGACGGGGAGTTTCAGTCCGAGGAGTTCCGCCTGGAAGGAAAAGCGCTCATCCAGAGTGAGGGGAATTGCTATGTCGATGACTCGTGGAATGTCTATTTGGGCAAGGATGGCAAAGGAGCTCCTTGGGTCTGCCTGCCGAACCTGGCCCCGGCGGATGCGAAGGCGCCCCTGTGGGATTGGGCCAAGGCGGTGGAGGCCAATGCCGCTTGGCCGAAGGAGATCGTCAATATGGGAGGCGCCCAGTCGCGCGGCATCTGGCGCGATGGGGAAGGGGCGACCTACCAATTCATCGCCGCCGAGAGGAATCCCACGACAGGCGACCGCCATGCTGCTGCATGGCCGGGCGAACGCAGCGGGAGCGTGCGCTTGATCAAGTGGAATGCCGATGGCTCGGTCGCCTGGTGCGTGGGCAAGCACTCCCATCGCAGCCCGTTCGGAGGCGCGGCACCCGGCGAATACCACGACCCCACCCACATTCTCGGCACCACCCACGACTGCGTGGTGGTGGCGGATCGCGTCGCCTGGCCCGCCTCAGTCTGGACGGCCGATGGCCTCTACGCCGGTTCCTTCCTCGATCGCCGCGCCGAGGACGGGCTTCCGGGACGGGTCTATGCCTGGTTCCGCGAGAAGCGTCCGGTTCCCGGCAAGCCCGGCGAGTTTGAGGACCCGCAGAAGATGAGTCCCGACACGCCCATTCCCTACGATATCATCGGCGGTTTCATGCTCACCCTGCCGGATGGCGATGTGCTCTGGATGCCGATGGGCGAGAATGCCTCCGCCCTTTACCGCGTCACAGGCTGGAAGGACTGGGAGCGCCAGCAGGGGGTGGTGCGGTTGAATGAGCCCGCCCAACACGCCGCTTCGACCGGCACGGGGCTCTCCGCCGCCTACTTCGCGAACACGCAACTCGAAGGAGAGCCGGTGCACCAACGCATCGACAGCCGCATCTGGCTTGGCTTCAAAATTGACACTAAGAATTGGCTGCCCTGGAGCAAGACGCCCGTGCCGGGGATCGGCGACAAGGGCTTCTCCGCGCGCTGGACCGGTTTTGTCGAGGTGCCTTTCAACGAGCCCGTGACCTTCAGCGTCTATCTCGGCCCGACCGACCGCGTGCGCCTCTGGGTGAACGACCAGCCGGTCATCGACGACTGGGCGCCCCGCAATCCCAAAGACCGGCGGCCGAGAGTCACTGCTGCCGCCATCGACCAGGTCTTGGGTAAACCCGTTCAGCTTATCCCCGGCCAGCGCGTGCCGATCCGTCTGGAATACGCGAGCGAAGGCCCCGAGCAAGCCTCCCTGAGCCTGAACTGGGACAGCCCCTCACGGGAGCGCCAGCGCATCCCGACCGTGAACCTTTATCCTCAACCCTGACCGATTCACCACTCCATGACTAACGACATCACAAAAAACGGAGCCGTCGGCGATGGCGTCACCCTTTGCACCGCGGCCATCCAGT
>JBEAOJ010000099.1:0-6757 GCA_041164985.1 Verrucomicrobiota bacterium
AATTGAGCGCTTCAACTTCCCTACCCCCGGTGGCATAGTCCCATCCATGTCGGCGATGCTCCGATCACTCAGAATCCGAAATCTGGCCCTTGTCGAGGAGCTGGAGTGGGAACTTGCCGCCGGTTTCACGGCGGTGACCGGTGAGACGGGCGCGGGAAAGTCGGTGATCCTCGGGGCTCTGAAGTTTCTTCTGGGAGAGCGGGCAGACCGTGGAGTCGTCAGATCCGGGGCAACCTCCGCCGGAATCGAGGCTCTCTTCACGCTTGATGATACCTCAGAGATCGACGCACTGCTCGGGGAATCGGGTGTCGATCCCTGCCAGGATGGCGGACTCATCCTCAAACGCACCATCGCCGCGGAGGGCGCAGGCCGTCAGTTTATCAATGGAAGCCCCTGCAATCTCTCGGTCCTCAAGGAACTGGGCACGCGGCTTGTCGACCTCCACGGCCCCCACGACCACCAGTCGCTCTTCTCGCGCCGAGAGCAGACGCTGCTCCTCGACCGCTTCAGCGAGGCACTTCCGGAACGCGAGGCCTATCTGGAATGCCGCTCTGCCATGGCCTCGGCGCGTCGCTCCCTGGAGGAACTCGACTCCACATCCGGCGGCGAGGAGCGGATCGCCCAACTCCGTGAGGAAGTGGCGGAGATCACCTCGGCCGGACTTTCCGCTGGAGAGGAGGAGGATCTCAATCAGCGGTACAAGGCGGCATCCAACAGCCGCCGTCTCATCGAGCTCTCGGCAACCGCCGTGGGTCGTCTGGATGACGAGGAGTTGGGTGCGACGAAGGCCCTTGCGGAAAGCGCCCGCTTGCTCCGGGATCTCGGTCGCCTTGACGAACGTGCCTCCCCCTATCTGGAGACGCTGGAGCGGATCACGGGCGACATGGATTCCCTGATCTCCGATCTGCGCGACTACGCGGAGACCATCGAGGTCGATGCCGGGGAACTTCAGCAACTCGAGGAGAGGATCAATCTGCTCGCCACACTGCGCAGGAAATACGGCCCGACCCTTGCGGATGTCATTGCTCGAGGGGAAGAATCAGGGAAACAATTGGAGCGTCTTTCCGGGATGACGGAACTCCGGGCCGCCGCACTCAAACAGCTTGAGGAGGCATCCGCGAAGATGCACAAGGCCGCCGCCAAGCTGGGAGCGAAGCGCCGTGACGGCGCCAAAGCTCTCTCGAAGCGGGTTGTCGGGGAACTCACGGATCTCGGTTTCAAGCAGGCGGGGTTCGAGATCAGGCTCGACGCCCAGGAGGAACCGGGTCCCGATGGAGCCGAGATGGCGGAGTTCCTCTTCGCCCCCAACCCGGGCGAGCCGGTCCAACCGCTCCGCTCCATCGCCTCCAGCGGCGAGATCTCCCGCGTCATGCTGGCGCTCAAGACAGCGCTTGCCGATCAGGACAGGATCCCTCTCCTGGTCTTTGACGAGATCGATGCGAACGTCGGCGGGGAGATCGCGACCCGTGTCGCCTCCAAGATGAGCGAACTCGGTACCGGTCATCAGGTGCTATGCATCACCCATCTGCCGCAGGTCGCCGCGGCGGCCTCCGCCCAGTTCATGGTGATCAAGTCGGTGAAGGATGGCCGCACCGAGACAACACTCTCCCCAGTCGACGGAGAGGAGCGGATCGCCGAGATCGCCCGGATGCTGGGTGGGGTGACTGATTCGGCCAAGGCACATGCCTCGACCCTGCTGAAAGGAGTCACGGATGTTGCAGACACTTCTTCCAAGGGTTCCAAGGCCTCCAAGAAGGCTCGTAAATAGAGGGCTGCGAGAAGGAACGTCCGATGGCTCTTTATTATCTTCAGGAGGATGCCTCCTCAACAGGATCATCCGGTAGCAAGGGAAGCATGGAGAACAAGGGAAAGGGCGCGTCCCATGGAAGGTGGATTGCGTATGTCGCCGCCGTGCTGATTGCCGCGGCGGCCCTGTTGCAAGCACTTGGCCTTGAGCCATTCTCCCTGTCGCTCTCGCAAGCCCCCCGATTCCTCCCCACGGGGTTCCTTCCGGCCACTCCGAAAATCATCTGGCTATCGATGCAACCCGAGGCGGGAGGATTTGTTCCGCTCGATGTCGCGATGGCCCTGCGTGGTCTCGGCAAACTGAACCCCTCGCGGATCGTGTTCCTTGGTAAAGTGAACAAGGATCCCGATTCATTGACTCTCTTGGAAGGGATCCAAGGCCGCCTTCGTGAAAACGGCATCAGGGTCATCGAGGAGATTGTCCCTTCAGTGCAGAGTCTCTGGCGACCCGTTCCGCTCTGCAGATACAATCCGCCAGCACCGCTCATCCTCGAGAGTCCGCTGCCGAAGATTGAAGGAAAGGTAACTCCGGAGGGAAAGGAATCCTTCCCCGCAGGTTTCGGTGAATTGACCTTCCCTCTTTTCAGGGTCACTGATGCCGGAGATGTCGCCGGATCGGTCTGGTGGGAGATGCTCCTCCCGACCAAAGTCAACGGGCCCTTCTGGCTTCTCGGGGGGCGCCTGCTCCTTTTTCCAAATCACGCCCCCCTCCTCCTCTCCCAGGGAGCCTTGAGGATCCTACCACCCCCCTCCCCTGTCACAGTGATGCCGCTTGATCTTTTCCTGCTTCGTATCGAGGAGAAGGAGCGGGGAATGATCCGTCCCGATTTCGAGACACTCTGGGAAGGTGCAACCGTGGTACTCGGGGAGTCCGGCAAGGAAGACTCGATATCGCGTATCACCACACTCCGCGAGAACATGGCCATCGGGCGTTTACCCCTGATCGCTCAGGCGATGATCACGGCAATGCTGATCATTGCCCTCCTCGCCTCAGGCCGATACTCCCGGGCAACCCGGCTTTGCTCGGCGCTGGCACTTCTCGTGATCTCGATCGGCACAGGGACCGTCGCGCTGCACCATGGACTCCTTCTTCCCATCCTGCCAGCGATTCTGACCGCCTTGTTCCTTTGTGTGTTGAATCCAGCAGATCCCATGAGATTTAGTAAGAGGAACCCTTGACGCTTGCGCTCAAGAGTGAAGCGTGATGCGCTCTTAACCATGTCCACAACCACCATCATCATCGGCCTGCTTCTTATCATGGAGGGTATCCTCGGATTCTTACTCACGGGTGCCACTCATTTCACCGCCCTGATCCCTGCCGGTTTTGGATTGGTGATCACCCTGAGCGGCATCCTCGCACGCAAGGAGAAGCTCCACATGCATGCCATGCATGCCGCCGTGCTCTTCGCTCTCATCGGATTCGCGGCAACCTCCGCCGCTTTTTCCAAGATCTCACTGCTCATCGCGGGTGCGGCCGGAGAGAAGACCGTGGCCTACGAGTCCAAGATCGTGATGGCCATTCTTTGCGGAACTCTGCTCGTCCTCGGCATCCGCTCCTTCGTCATCGCCCGACTGCTCAAAAAACAGGGGAAGAAGGCTTATTAGCCGCGACGGGAGGATTGCTCGATCCAAGTCCAAGGCAATGCTCCGTGGGAGAGGGCCCAGTCATGGAATTTCCTGAGCGACCATCCTTCGCCGTCGATGAGACGTGATTTCACCCGCTCGAGTTCAAGGCGTCCGAGCAGATAACTCATCGGGATAGTCGGGGCCGCGGTGTACCAATTCACATCGGCACGGGCGCGGGCGGGCGTGAACCCAACGCCCTTGACCAGTATCCGTGCAGCAGCCTCATGGGTCAGCTTCCCTGAGTGAAGGCCGCAGTCGATGACGATGCGGTAGGCGCGCCAGAGGGCATCGTGAAGTTGCTGGAGCCGCGCATGGGGCCCCCTCACCCATCCCTTCTCCACGGCCAGTTTCTCGCACCACATGGTCCATCCCTCGTAGAAGATGGCATGGGAGCAGAGTCGGCGGATGCGGCTGGGGTGACGGTTCTGGATCGCGAACTGAAGATGATGGCCGGGATACCCCTCATGCGCACTGGTGAGTTCCAGACCGAAATGCTGACGGGCCTCCCGAAGGGCATCCTTAGGATCCTTTTTGGTGGCACCAAGGTCATTCACCCAGAAGATGCCGCGCTGCCGCTTTTCAAAGGGGCCTGGGGCGCTGTAGGCGGCGGTGGGAAAATGATCGCGCATGAAGTCGGGGACGGGAGTCACCTTGAGCGTCTCTCCCGGAGGAATCGGGTAGAGGCCGCTTTTCACCACACGCTTGCGCCACTCGGCCGAGGATCGGGTGTAGAGATCGAGGAGTGGAGCCTCGGGAGTCCAGGAATCACGGGCACGGGCCAGAATCTCAGAAACATTGCCGCGATCATGCCTTCTCGCCTCCTTGGCCAACTCCGAGGAGAGCTCGGCAATAAGGCGGAGCCCCTCGGCTTCGATCTCAGGAAGGCTCCAGTCCAGTCCCGTCCGCTCGCGGACGAGGTACTCGAAGCGCTCCCTGCCAATGGCGAAATCCCCGGGCTTTCCCTGTTTTTTCTTTGCCACCGTGGAGGCATAAAGATCGAAGGCCTTTCCGGCCGCATGGGCCAGCCTGCGTGTCCGAGTCGGATCGGGAGAGAGTGCCGCGAGCGTTTCGCCGATGGTCTCGACGAAGTTCCGGGCACCCTTGCAGGACTGAACCGCAAGCCTTGTCCAGAGCGGGACGGGTGCGCTGATTGCGAAAGCTCCTTCCTTGAGGAACCGCGGAATCGCCGCCAGACGCGACTCGATCGCTGGACGCGCCTTGCGAAGATCCTCGGCGTGACGGATCACCAGTTCAAAGACCGCACCCACCGCGCCGTCGCAGCACTCCTGCGGATTCCTCCTCCAGCGTTCCAGATCCCGGCTGTTCAACAACTCCGTGCGCAGCAGCGAGAGAAAGCACCGGCGGTCGAGCCAATCATCTCCCGTGAGGGCTGCGGCAGGCAGCGACTCCGTCTCGGCAACCAACTCCTCGAGAAAAAGATTCCGGGCTGTTCGGGTCTTCGCGTCACTGCCGCCCAACATCGGCTCATACTTGGAGAATCCAAGGCCGCTCCCCCATTGGGGAAAATCGCTGCAGGTTCTCCCGATATAGCGCTCACCAAGAGCGCGAAGCCGTGCGGAGTGAGTCTTCATGGGCGAGTTCCTCCATCCTTCGACATCGCATCTTTTAACAGGGCAGCCTTCATCGCCTCATCGGCGAGATCCCTCATCCGGACGACATCACCCTCAGACGGGGGCTTTCCCGGAACCGCGATGGCGCGGATGGTTTTCAGTCGCGAGGCGATGGTGATCACGATCGGACGTTTCTTCATGGAGGGGCTCAGGCAGTCCATCCTGGCGATGAAGTAATCCATGACGGACGGACGGACCATGGCGGCTGCCTTCTCCGGGGTGTAATGATCCGCTGTGACGTGGGCGGCAAGCTGGAAACCACGCAGCCATCCCCCCAGGCTGACCAGATCAGCCATCTCCCCGTCCTTGAGCTCAAGCATCGACTCCTCGACATCTTCCTGGGTGGCATTCAGTTCCATGCGCAGGCCCTGCCAGTCATTGCGTTCGCTCAGATCGAAAAGGGCCCTGCTGCGGCTGGTGAGGCGCTGGCCGGCACTCAGGGTATTGGCTTCCCTGATGAGGGCGCGTCCCGTTTCGATGATCAGCTGCTTCTGGCGGGCGATCGTGGCAACAAATCCGTTCGCAACCAGCGCACCGAACTGCAAGGCCGTCTGGAATCGGTTGGGAAAACTCTGCTTGAGATCAAAGGAGCGGACAAGATCGAGCGGAGGGGGTTGAAAGAGTTCCAGATCAGCAAAGACCTTTCCCACCAGCGGGGTCGTGAGCTCGTTGACCCCTAGCTCCTCGCGCAGGTGCTGGGTGGCGCTCTCATCGATTGACCGCGCCTCGTGATTGGTCGCCTCCCTGATCTGGGCAGATGCAGGGAGACTCATGGAAAGCAAAACGATGAGAATGAAACCACGCACTACCCTTCCCTACATCCAGGACCTCCCGATGTCGATTCGCCAGATCATCTCTTGTCTCAGTTTTTGCCACCTCGCTGTTTGCAGTGGGTTGATTGAAAGAGGATGTTTCACGCAACGGGCGCAAGGTCGCCAAGGTTGGATCAATGAATAGTGCTCGATGGAACTGAGGGATAAGAACGGTGATTTTTTGCAAATTCATGAAAAGCTACACTGCACGACGTGGAACCCTCTTTGCGATCGTTGCGTCCTTTGCGTGAAACTTCATTCCGTATCTATTAGGGAACATTTCCCCACTCCCAATAGCGTAGTGCCAAGTTATTCAGCTTTTTCGCCTGATGTTGCCGTTTCGGTTTCGGTAGATTACAAAGAAAGCCTACCCATGGCGGAGGACCTGACATCACGGATTCATGACATCGGCGCCGCCGCACGCGAGGCCGCCCGCCTTCTTGCCATGACCTCCTCGGCCAAAAAAAACAGGGCCCTGCTGGCCATGGCCGAGCAGCTGCTTGCCCAAAGCGAAGCGATCCTCGCTGCCAATGCCCTTGATCTTGAGGCGGGCCGTAAGAACGGCCTCTCTGTGGCGATGCTCGACCGCCTCAAGCTGGACGCCAAGCGTCTCACCTCGATGGCCGAGGGAATCAGGACGGCCGCGGCTCTTCCCGACCCCGTCGGCCGGATTCTGAAGGAATGGAAGAAGGAGAACGGCCTCACCTTCCGCAAGATCAGTGTCCCGATCGGCGTGATCGGGATCATCTATGAGTCGCGTCCCAATGTGACAAGCGACGCCGCCGTGCTCTGCCTCAAGGCCGGCAACGCCGTCATCCTCCGCGGTGGGAGCGAGGCCATTCATTCCAACAAGGCGATCGCATCCGCCCTGCAGGCGGGGGC
>JBEAOJ010000100.1:0-2683 GCA_041164985.1 Verrucomicrobiota bacterium
GCGGAAAAGAATGGGCAGGAGTGGATTCGAACCACTGAAGGCGTAAGCCAGCGGATTTACAGTCCGCCCCGTTTGGCCACTTCGGTACCTACCCGGATCCGGCTCATCCGAGGATGAGGGCCCATCCGTGGATGGGAGTGTTGAAGAATGCTATCTCGCCCTCCGATCGTCCATCAGAAAGTGCGATTCAGGCTGCATCACTCCACGGTGACGCTTTTGGCCAGATTGCGCGGCTTGTCCACATCGCATCCGAGTTCCACGGCGATGTGATAGGCGAAGAACTGGAGGACGATTGCAGTCAGGATCGGCGTCAGGATCTCGGGAGCATCGGGAATGAGGATGAGGTCGTCGCAGAGTTTCGCGAGTTCCTCGCTCCTCCCCTCCGTTCCTATGGCAATCACGGGTCCGCCACGGGCCTTCACCTCCTCGATGTTGGCGAGGTTCTTGGAAAAGAGGGAGTCGTGCGGGGCGATGAAGACCGAGGGGGTCTCCGGGTTCACAAGCGCGATGACGCCATGCTTGAGTTCGGCGCTGGGATGGCCGCTGGCGGCGATGTAGCTGATCTCCTTGAGCTTGAGCGCCCCCTCGAGGGCGACGGGGTAGTTGTACTGCCTTCCGAGGAAGAGCATGACCTTGGCGCGGGCATGGCGTTTCGCAACGCGTTCGATCACGGGCTCCAGACCGAGCACTTGCTCGATCAGTGACGGCAGCGCCTCCAGTTCCGCGATGATCCGTCCCCCTGCGGCGCTGGAGAGATTGCGGATCCGGCCCAGCAGCAGGGCGATCAGTACCAGGATCGTGACCTGGGAAGTGAAAGACTTGGTCGCCGCCACGCCGATCTCGGGGCCGGCATGCATGTAGACGCCGCCGTCGCTCTCCCTCGCGATGGTGCTGGCCACATTGTTGCAGATGCCGAGTGTGCGGTGTCCCTTGCGCCTGCTCTCGCGCATCGCGGCGAGCGTGTCGGCGGTCTCGCCGCTCTGACTGAGCACGAAGACCAAGGTATCCTTGGTCATCGGGAGGTTGCGGTAGCGCAGCTCGCTGGCGTACTCGCACTCGGTCGGGATCTGGGCCAGATGCTCGATGAGATACTCGCCGACCATGGCGGCATGGAAGGCGGTGCCGCAACCGCTCAGGACGATCCGCTCGACAGCGCGAAGCTCCGCGTTGCTCATGTTGAGGCCACCCAGCTTGGCTGTCGCCTCCTCGTGGGAGAGGCGGCCACGCATGGCGTCGGCGACAGTCCGGGCCTGCTCGTGGATCTCCTTGAGCATGTGGTGGGGATACCCACCCTTGCCGGTATCCTCCTCGGTCATCTCAACCTTGATGACATGGCTGGCGGCGCCCTCCCCCCGCACGGTGGAGAGGGTGAATCCCTCCGCGGTGATCAGCGCGATCTCGTAGTCGTTGAGGTAGACGACGTCGCGGGTGTGGGCGACGATCGCGCTGACATCGCTGGCCAGGAAATGCTCCCCCTTGCCGATGCCAAGCACCAGCGGGCTTCCCCGTCGCGCCCCGATGATGAGTCCGGGGAATTCGGAATGGATGACGGCGATCCCGTAGGTGCCGGTGACCCTGGAGAGAGCCTCGCGCACCGCGTCGACCAGCGCTTCCCGCGTCCGCACGGGCGAGCGATCGAAGGCACGGCCGATCAGGTGGGCTAGCACCTCGGTGTCGGTCTGGGAGAGGAAGCGGTGACCCTCCCCCTCCATCATGGCACGGAGGCCGGCGTGGTTCTCGATGACCCCGTTGTGCACGAGGGCAAGCCTTCCCGAACGATCCTGATGGGGGTGCGCGTTTTCCCGGGTCACTTTCCCATGGGTCGCCCAGCGGGTGTGGCAGATACCGGTGGTCCCCCCGATCGGGTTTCTGGCGACGGCCTCCACGAGCTTGTCGATGCGACCGACCTCCTTACGGATCGAGATCACCCCCTCCTCCAGGGTGGCGATTCCGGCGGAGTCATAACCGCGGTACTCCAGTCGGCGAAGCCCGTCCAGCAGGATGGGGGTGGCCTCGACTCTTCCGACATATCCTACGATTCCGCACATGGGTGAATTCCTGACCCAATGCTCGCCTGTCCGCATGGGGGCTTCCATGGGTCAAAACGCTTACCTTTCAGAACGGAATCCCCCGCCCCCGAAAGTGACTGACAAAGCAGCGATCACCCCGCAAAATGCCCGAAGGTTCACCCCTTCATCCAAGATGCAACACAAGCATGTCATCGCCCCCGCGGCCCGCACCCTTGCCATCATCATGGGAGGAGGGGCCGGAACACGTCTCTTCCCGCTCACTAAGGACCGCGCCAAGCCGGCGGTGCCGATCGGGGGCAAATACCGCCTCGTCGACGTGCCCATCAGCAACTGCTTGAACTCCGGCATCCGCGGCATCTACGTGCTGACCCAGTTCAACAGCACCTCGCTGCACCGGCACATCAACGCCAGCTACAAGTTCGATAACTTCAGCCACAGCTTCGTGGAGATCCTGGCGGCCCAGCAGACACCCGAGGGCTCCACATGGTACCAGGGAACGGCCGATGCGGTCCGGCAGAACCTCCGCACCTTCCTGGAGGGGAACCACGACTACTTCATCATCCTTTCGGGTGACCAGCTCTACCGCATGGATTACCGCGATGTGCTCCTGCAGCATATCGAGGGGGGCGCGGACCTGACGATCGCCTGCATCC
>JBEAOJ010000101.1:0-2802 GCA_041164985.1 Verrucomicrobiota bacterium
CCCTAAGACACCTCCTCCCCACCCCTTGGCCCCTTACTCTCCGCCGTCGCCAGCCCAACCGCCATCGCCCCCGGTAACTTCGGGAACTTCCGGCGCCACGAAAGGCTACCAGCCCGAGACCCGTCAGACAGTCATCCGCGGAAACATCTCCAACCGGGGCCGCTCCTCCGTGGCCGCCGAGGCCACGCCGATCGGCCGCTACAAGAAGGCGGTGGCCGATGCGATCGGATCGAGATGGTACTATTATGTGGGGGAAAGGATGGGCCTGCTCAGCATCGGCACGGTTGATCTCAGCTTCAAGGTCTCCCCGACGGGCAAAGTCACCGGCCTGAAGGTCCTTCGCAGCAACTCCAATGAGTCTTTGACGGATTGCAGCGTCCGTTCGATCATGGATGCCAAGCTTCCCCCGATCCCGCCCGATGTGGCGGCCACTCTCCAGAACGGATGCCTTGAGATCGACTACAGCTTCACCATTTACTAAAACACCATCAACGCCATGTTCACACACACATTCCTCGCCGCGGCCCCCGGATTCGTCCAGTTCTTCGTTCAGGGCGGATTCTTCATGTATGTCCTGCTGATCCTCTCGGTCTTCTCGCTGGCGGTGATCCTCCAGCGGGCCAGATTCATCAAGATGGACAGCGCCCTTCCGCCCGGAGTGATCGACGCCCTCCGCTCGTTCAAGGGAGGGTCAACGGACAACCTGCAGAAGAGGCTGCAGGCGGAACCATCCCCCCTGTCGCGCGTCCTGATGAGCGTCCTTCAGCACCGCGACTGGCCGCGCAATGAGATCCTCGACGCGGTCCAGACCCGCGCCCGCCACGAAATCTCACGGCTCGAGTCGGGCCTTGTCTTCCTCGAGATCACCACAGGCATCTCCCCCCTTCTCGGCCTCCTCGGCACCCTCTCGGGACTTGTCAGCATCTTCGGAAACATCGGAGCACATGGCGATCCCCAGATCGTGGCCAACGGCATCTCCGAGGCGCTCAACTGCACCATCGTCGGCCTCGGAGTAGCCGTCCCGAACCTCGTCGCCTACAACTACTTCACGCGCCGCGTGGAGGTGGTCTCCATCGAGTTGGAATCCCTGACCACCGACCTGATGGCCAAGCTTTCCATCGGCCGGTAGATCCTTAAAAAACCAGAGCCAAGCGCAGCCGTAGGCTGAAGGATTTTAGGCTGAAGACTGTTAGGCTTGGGGGGGGCAGAGAATGCAGGAGTTTTCAGCCACAGAATGCCGTCACAAGTGACAGAGGCCCGATAGGGAGTTGCTCAGATCCGAGGGCGTAGCGATTGATACCGGCGAGGATCGGCACCCCATGCCCTCGGGAAAGGGTTGGTGAGCCTGCACGCAGTGCACCCCGGGAGGGCGAGACGAGCGGGAGCAAGCGAGGCAATGCTTCGTTACGGTCAGCAGATGACGTCAAATCGCTTCGCTCAACTTCGGAGTTCGGTTTCAACCCACGAGCTGTTCAAAATGCTTCAGACCGAAGGCCCTGAATCCGGAGTCAAAGGAGGTCAGGCCGATATCGGCCGACTCAGCCAAGGAGGCGATCCATGCATCGGTCCAGAGATTCGGAGTGGATTCCCTTCCATGAACGGAGCGACGGAAGGAGAGTTCATGAGCCCTCCCCTGTTCAGAAATCCAAAACGTCCTCGGATCCTCCTCGAATCGGTCCCACGCCTCCAAGGCTTCTGACGGGGTGACAGGCGCACCTTCCATCGCGCGGGAGTTGGTCAGAAGCCTAAGGACACCCAACCTCACCGGAAGGGAGAGCCCGACCGACTCCTCCTCGCGCTTCTTCCACCACTTCCAGGCAACGCCATGATGAACATGGCGCTCGACCAGAAGCGCGAAGACCACATTGACATCAACCAGCGAGGTCATCGCGCCTTCGAAAACTCATCCTCGGCCAGGATCTCCGCGAGTTCCTTGTTGGTCCGTGCCGGGATCTTGCGACCAACCCCACCGGAGATGGGGGGGGCATCCATCCTCTTGGGACCCTTCACGGGAGACTTGAGCGCCCTGTCCAATGCCTCCGTAAAGAGTTCCTTCAAAGTCATTCCCCGCTCAAGGGCCGCAGCCCGGGCGCTTCGGAAGAGAGGATCCGGAAGATCGATCGTCGTACGCATACACAAAGATGCGCACATCTAATCCAAGCTGTCAAACGTGCGGGATTTCGGGATCTTCCGATCTGACAACGCCGCTCTAATGCGAAATCTGCCCTAGGGCCTGTTAAGACTAAAAGGCAGGTGGCGGTGCCAGGAGTTTTGCTGCCAGGCGAGGCGCATAAGAGAGGCAATACCCGTGCAGTCTTGCCTCTCTTGGGCAACAAAGCATGGCGGCAAAAGAACGGCACCCTAAAGGCGAGGGTTGCTGAGGCGCAGGGCCAGCGTTGCTGTTTCGGTCGTGTAGTGCCGTGACTACACTCCCTCTTTCGCGCCTTGTCCCTCACCTCATCTCCTCCACGCGCCATCCCGCCATTTTAATCTTAACAGGCCCTAAAGCGGTTTAGGACACCAACCGCACGAGGACGCCGGTCATTCCCGAGAGGAGGATCAGTGAGGCGATTCCGAGACGGTTCGTCCGGAGCAGCACCAAGGCAACCAGTGCCATCACGATCGGAAGCGGGTGAAAGGATGTGCCCGAGGATGACTGAGTCATGAATAAGCTCCCGGCAAACCAGAGGGCGAGATGGGCGATCACGGCGGTCACCACGGCCCCGATCGCGGTCAGGGCGCCGGCCATGCGGCGGTGCGAGGCCAGGCGTTCCATGTGCGGGGCGAGTGAGAAGATCCAAA
>JBEAOJ010000102.1:0-11019 GCA_041164985.1 Verrucomicrobiota bacterium
TAAATCCGCTCTTGGCTTATCATAGTGCTGCCTGCTTCTTCCCTTGTTCCGATTCCTGCTTCTTGACGGATTCCACAGCACTACCGGGTTGATCGTCTTTTTCGGAATCACCCCCTCCATATCCAAGCACCTCGACCGAGATGACCGAAGGGGACTCATCCTTGGGCTGATCCGCAGGAAGCTTTGTCACAGCCTGTGCGGAGGCATTGTTGCCGGCCGATGCAGAGGAGGCCGCCGTGGCACCGCTCACATTCGGGGCGGCCGGTGGTGGCGGAGGCGGGGGAGCACCCGAGGTCCTGCCACCCACCGAGATATTGTTGGCATTGAGAATTCGGGTGGCCGCGAGATTGAGATTTCCCGTTGACCGGATACCGGCATCTCCGGCGTCGATCACACCTGTCGGTGCGATCAGATCGACATTGCTCGGCGACACCCCCGCCACCGTCGCGAGAACACCGATGCCGCCGCCCGTTGCAATACCCGCAAGGTCCGTCTCCACGGCACCGCTCTGGGGATCGATCAGAACGCGGGTAGGGGGAGCCGACTGGACCGTCTTGGCGGAGGATCCGGCCGCAATGTCCCCCTTGTCGGACCAGATCATGACGTCTCCCCCGCGGAGCGTGAAGATGCGACCTATACCAAGCGACACATCATCCCTGGAAAAGATATTCACTCCTCCCCCGCTCTCGGTCACGATACCGGGAGGGGTGAGACTTTCGCTAATCGCATAATTTGCAAGTGAGATCCCTCCACGCGGCGCAACCAGATCAATTCCCCCACCGCTTTTGGTACGGATGTCTCGCGAATTCAGGATGATGTCTCCATGACCGCTTCCGGTGGAAAGAAAACGAGCAATCGCCGCAAGCCCGTTCCTGTAAGTACCGTAGTCAGGGGAAGCGGGATCGTTCCGATCACGCCCCGAGTCCCTCAGGACGACATGAAAAAGAGAGAGGGCAATCCGCGCCATGGACTCATCGTCCATCTCAAGACGGAGGATTCCACCAAGGGATCCGGCAGCCTCGACCTTCGAGGCAATGAGAGAGTCCCCTCGGGATTCCAGCATCGGGATGAGTTGCCTGAAATAGCCTCCGTCGGCATCCACAGGAGCGAAATATTCCAGGAGATCGACGCTACGGAGATCCCCGCTTCCAAGTCCCGAAGGAAGACTCATCCCCGCGACTGCAATGATCGAGGCACCATCAAAGGGCAGGGCGGGGTTCCTGGCATTGCCTATGCTGGTGATGCCCACCCCCGTGCCGTCTGAGTTGGCATCGCCCGTCCCTAGATCGATGTCACCGCCGGCAAGAACCTGCAGCATTCCGGGGCCGCTGATCTGGATGTCACCGCTGCGGGGTTGGGCCCTGAAAGCCCAGTCCGCAGGTTGATTGAAGCGGTCAAGTTCCTTGGAGGCCTCCTCCAACCGGGGGGTGTTCTCATCGAAGGGACGCAAGTCCCCTCCGGCCGAAACGAAACTGAGATCAGCAGAAGAGAGATGCTGAATGGAGAGGGAGATGTCCCTGATGTCACCGCCGGCAAGAACCCTCGTCGCCTTGGGGGAGAAAACCCCAAGCCCCGAAAGGTCTCCACCGAGGGCATAGATCCTGACCGGATCGGCATCCCCAGCATGCAGGAGCCCCTGATCATGCCGGGCGATCTTGCCCTGAAGGGCGGCATTGGGACCTGTGTAGGAGGCGGTTTCCTGAAGTGACAGCGAGAAATCACCAAGAAAATCAGAGGGAGAAGTCAGGTAATTGAAGCCTGGGTCGTTCCTCATAAGCGCGGCGGAGAGAGGCGCCCTGACCGAGGGAAGCAGGGCCGGAGAGGCATCGGAGACATTGATCACGGATGTGGACCACCGTACACCCTCCTGCGAGCGGGAGAGGCCGTTGATCGAGTCCGCAGCGAGAAGGGAGATCCCTCCCCTGGCCGCCGGGGAGAGCGTCAGATTCCCCTGCAGTTCGATGCTGCCCGAGACGGCGGCCAGATCGATGGAGGCAGGCAGAAGAGATGCGGCACTCCCAAGATCGGGAGCGTCGGCCACAAACTCGGAGATTCTGAGCCAGGGCTGATAGTCCCCGGGCTTGCCGGGGCTGGAGGGGCTCACGCTCTCACTTGTCCTGCCCGCAACCATCCACTTTTGATAGGCGGGGAGGTCGAGTAACTGGGTCCTGAAGGTGATGTTGCCACCGAGAGAGACGGCGCTCATGCGGCTCTCAGGCGCATATGTCGAAAAATAATTCCTGTAATAGAATTGGATTCCTCCTTGGGTGAAAAGACCGTCGTTGATCCCCTGCGGCAACAGGAAAACATTTCCGACGGGACCTAGAAGCGCATCACCCCCGGCAGTAACCTTGATGCTTCCCTTGCCAAGGAAGAATGATGTGGGAAGCCAGCTCTCCGGGGAGGGATTTGCCCTGTCGGCAAAGCTGGTCTGGATCAACGAGGAAAGGTACCTCCCCTCGGCATCCCTGGTCCTGTTGCTGATGATGTCACCACCTGCCTTGATCATGGCATCACCCCTCTCCACGTAATAGACCCCGGCATCGATGTTCCCGCCGGCTTCGACCGTGAGATCGCCTCCTCCTGTCTCCACAAGCACTCCCTCGGAGGGCGTGAGCAGTTTTCCGGAGCGATCCCTTGCCGTCACGCGTCCCTGGGTCGGGATCACGGCATCGACGTTGCTGACGTTGCCACCGGCATTCATCGAGACATTCCCTCCGCCGAGAGCGCCCACCCCTTGGAAGAAATTCGCAAAATTCACCCACCAGGTCGTCGAGGCGACTTCCCGGTTGACCCCGTTGTCAAGGGTCATCCAGTTGCCTTCTCCGTCCGTCTGGCCCCGACGCGAGAGCCAGTTGACGGGCAGTTGGCGGGATGAATCGGGAATGTAGGAATCATCAAAAGCCAACTGGACATGCTCGATATCGCCGGCGGCCGAGAGACTGACATTGCCGCCGCCAAGCGAGTATTGCGGGGTGTAATTGGCGGGCTGCTGGTATCTTCCGAACGGTCCCGTCTGCCCCCTACTGGTATCAATGCTCCTGGGATCGAAGGTGCCGCCCAGCCTCGGATCGGTGGTGCGGGCACCGGCCGTGTAGATCGTGGCAAACTGGTTCCGCAGCCGAATGTCACCTCCTGCGGCAACGGAGATGTCCCCTGTGCCGGTGCGGATCACCTGATAGTTTCCGGCCAGTGCGTCGGGTGTGTAGGAGTTGAGCGCATTGCCGTCGGATACCGACGGCTTGATCGCATTGGAGTTCTTCGTCGGTTTGCCAACATTGACGGAGCCGGCGCCGCTGACTGCAAGCGGATCGGCGGAATTGAAATCCCCACCTGCGGCGATCCGGTACGACCAGGAGGACTGACTCAAGGTCGCCCCCTGCCCGTCCCTCACCAAAGGCAGAAGCTGTGCAAAAAAGAGTCCGGAGACACTCGTGCCGAAACCATCGGAAAGGCTTCCATTGAAGGTGATGTCATCCTTGGCCCTCAGGGTCAGGAATCCCGCGTTCCTGCGGGTGGTCGCGCCTGTCGGGTTGCCCTGATTGTTGAGCACACTGAGGCTCTCCCCGTAGCGCGCCGTCGAGAGATTCCAATCATTGTTGAGCAGGAGCCCTCCCTTGGAATTGATGATCTCCTCTCCGGGATTGATCTGGAAGAGGGATTTCTTATCAGCGGGAATGGCGGAAAGAATACGAGCGCTCGCGACGCCCGCATTCGCCATGAACGCGGCGGCATTGTCGAGCGCCTTCTGCCTGAAACTTAACGGCGAGGCGGAATCAATCGATGCGATCCCATCAAACGCGGCATCCTGACGGAACACACCCTCCACTCCGATGGCCGAAGCCCCCTTGATCTCCCCGCCGATGGGGTTCACCTGAACATCCGATGCGTCGGCCGTCTGAGGGGCTCTCAGGTGAAGTCGTCCCGCCGACTGACCCAACTCAGGGACCTCATCCACGGTGAGGTCGATCAAGGATCCTCCGGCAAGATCCACGACCCAGGCATTACCGGCAAAGGATCCGGAAGTGCCCGTCGCGGCAACGCCCGCAGAACCCAGCGAGGAATTGTTCCCCGCTTCCAAGGTGACAAATCCCCCCTTCCCGGCCGAGTCGAATTCATCCCCGCTGGCATCCAATGTCGCGCCTTCCTTGATCAAGACGCTCTTCCCGGCGAACAGGCCGATTTTCCCACCAGTCTCGCCCGATGCGTCGATGAGGCCCGTCACGGTGATGCTGCCGGAGTCCGCGGTGAGGGAATAGGAGTGTGCCTTGGCACCCGCGACAGTGAGATCCCCGTTGCGGATCCTCACATCCCGGGAACGGGTGAATCCGGAGGCCGTCAGAAGCCCCTCCAGCGGGGAAAGATTTCCGGAACCGTAACTGCTCAGATCAGCCTCAAAGGCGCCGGCCTTTCCGTTTGCCGCTTGCCCCCGGATATCCCCGCCGATCAAAGCGGTTCCTTGGGGAGCAAGGAGTGCAAGGTGGCCTGCATCACCGCCGGAATCGTCTGCAGACAGATCAAGCATGGAGGTTTTCCCAAGATTGATGTCCCCTGCCGACGAAAGGGTAATGGCTCCCGCACTGACATGCTTTAAGGCATCAAAATAGCCAACAGTCCTGCCCGAGACATCGATCGTCGACGTGACGGTGATTCCACCGCCGCCAACAGTGCTCATGTCCACCGATCCGCCGGGCATGACGACGGGGGATTCGACGCTGATGCTTCCTGCTTTCAGGCGAAGCGATGAGGCAATGCCGGGAGACGCCGTGACGCCCCCCGGGAGGGAGGAGATTCGAAGCGATCCCGCGGACTCGATCGACGTGAGGGAGGAGGATGATCCCGCGACAAATGGCGTGGAGATCCCGATGTTCCCGGAAGAGAGAATGCCTCCCTTGCCCCGTCCCATGAGACCCAGGGAGGAATTGATCACCAGATCGGAAAACCCCGTGACATTCACGATCCCGTCTTCCATGACAAGCAACCCGGTATCGATGCTTAACCGCCCACCCGAGGTGAGTGTTGCCGGCGCGGCGGCAACCGACGAATTTGCCAACGATAGCTGCCCCGACACGATTTTCACCTCAGCATCGTTGTTTCCCGCAAGGATGGGGGAGTTAAGTCCGAGCGACCGAAGTCCGGCTCCTCCGAGTGTACCGCCTCCCGAGAAGCTGATCGATGAATAACTCGTCAGCGTGAGTTTCTCGGCTGAGGAAAAATTGCCAAGGAAACCGCCCGTAAGATTGAGGGCCGAAGCCTCTTCCGTCCCGTCGAATGAAACGGATATCCTGCCGGCATTCAGGTTGATGTGTCTCCCATCCAGAATCGTGCTCCCTTCCACGACGGCCCTGCCTGAGGAGTCCATCGTGATACCCCCACCCCTCAGGACCACACCCTCGCCTATCTCAAAACCGCTGACGGGCGTGCCGTCCGACTTGATTCTGGAAACCAAGGCTCCCGAGTCGGCACTGATGCGCAGCAGGGCGCCGTTGCCCTGGATCGTTGCCGCGGATGCAACCCCCTCCCCTGCGGAGGATATCTCGCCGCCCTCGCGCACGAACACCCCGTCCCTGGCCACGAGCATCAGGTCCGCCGCGGAAAGCGCGTTCCCGGGATTGTCCACGGTCACTGTGGGACTCGAAGCCATGATCGTGACACCGTTCGGGGTGACGGTGCGTTCACCACCGATGAGGAGGCTTCCCGCCTTCCAGGAAGTCAGCACTGCCGGATCCAGGAGGATCGATCCTGCGGCAGGCTCCTTACCAAGGTGAAAAGCCCGGCGACTGCTCAGATCAATGTCGGCGCCGCGTCCACCCGAAGAGCCCGCTCCCATCAATGAGCCGAGCAGATTCATCGAGGTGCCAGCTCTCACGATCAAGGAGGCCGCATCGCATACTGGCGAGGAAGCCTGCGGCGAAAGAAGGAAAGAAGAGGCGCTTGATATCCGGTAATCGGCTCGCTGAGCCAGCACTTCCGGGGAAATGATCTCAAACAGCCGCGTGAGCGCCGGTGCTGTCAGGGAATCATTGAGAGTGTTGTGAAGATAACCCGAGGAGATGATAACTCCGTCCGGTTCGGTAACCGCAGCAGGCCGTCCCTCCCTCGCACGACCTGTGGGTCTGACCAGATAGGCCCCCGGCAGACTTGCATAACGGGAGGGAAGAAGCTTGTAGGTTCCGGAGATGAGCCCGGCACCTCCCTGGAGGGTGATGCTGTCACCGGGTGAAAGTCCCGGGTGAACATATCCGGCATCACCTCCGGACTTCGAAAGATCGGCAAACGGGTTGATTGGAAACACTCCCTCGTCGAATCCCGGAAGGATGGCATAACCACCCTCGGAAGACGCCGTGAGATCAACCGTACCCTTGAGTCCCTTCACCCACTGATAGGCGATGAGATCGCCACCTCCCCGCAGGTCGATGGAAGAGCCGGATTCCGCGGTCACGGAAGATGCCAGCATCCTGATTCCACGTTCGGGTGGTCCGGTTCGGGTGATATCCGCCCCCGTGGGATCGATCCATTGAGTACCGTTGACAATGAGACCGTAGGGGATGGTGATACCCTCGCCGGTTGCGGGATCTATCGCGGAAACTGAAGTGCGGGAGAAAGCCCCCAAGGTCACCTGGGACGCCTTCGGAAGAACTGCAACCGCGGGTGTTTTCGGATCGGATGTGCCGGCGCCAGTGATCGTGTCCACGGGAGAAACACCCTCTCCGTCCCAACCCAGATTAATCCTGCCGAACGGGGCGAGCAGTGTGCCGTTTTGAACGATGGAGGAGGAATAGAGGGAAAGCGTTCCCCCCGCGGAGAGGGGAATCGCGCCTGATGATCCGTTCTGCTCGACTCGTATGCTACCGGGGTGCCATGGGGTGTCATAGGCGGTCAGCGTGAAGCGGGAAGCTCCCAACGGGTAAATCCTTGAGGCACGCAGCAACAGATCGCCCGCCATGGCAACCGTACCGTCGCCTCTGATCCCCCCTTTGTCAGCGTTGAGAACGGCCCGGCCGATGTTTCTTAGCAGGAGGTTTCCAAGATCGATGCTTCTTGCCTCGACGACGAGGGAACCGGGACCGAACCCGGGCGCCTCGTATGGGGTCCCCGTGCCAAGGGCATTGTTGAATCTGGGGTCACCGGCGCGAAGGGGTCCGGAAAGGGGCGTGCCAAGGGCCACATGGGTTGCCTTCAGAAACACAGCCGAATCGGCTTTGATAGCCCCACCCGAGGCAACCTTGAGAAGCGAAGGCATATCGATCGAAACCGGCCCGGAGAAGCTGACGTTGCCGCCGAGTACGAGATTGTCAAAGCCTCCCCCGGCCATCGATTCAAGGGCGAAGAATCCCCTCTCGGGTTCCCCTGATGCCGCTGCGGCTGCCATCAGACCATCAAGCGAGGAGATCTGGGCGGCAACCACAAGGTTTTCGTCCCTCGGATTGGCTATCTGTCCCTCGGGATAGAACCTTCCGGAAGAGATGCTGAGGGAACCGCCGGGAGCCGACGAGTCGCCCGATCGCCCAACCAGCGTTCCTCTTGCAATCAACATTTCCGATCCGGCGATCGTGATGGCTCCGCCAGCCGAATCGACGCGTGATGTCACCGAACCATTTGCAGGCAGAAGTGAATCCCTCAAGGAGAGAACGGGAGACTGGATCCCAAAGGCGGCATTGCGCACATAAATTCGTCCCGAGTTTCCCGAAACATCCAGCAAGGATCCGGGTCGAAGATCAATGTTCCCCTTCAGCGCAATCTCTCCGCCATCAACCACCGCCCCTATTCTTCGGCCGAATCCGAGCGGATCCCGGATCACAACGCTCCTACCGGCCGTGGAGACAATCGATCCTCGCTCCAGTGAAAGGGTGGGAAAAGCCGACGGAGCCGTTCCACCCGGGTAATTCTCAGGATAGGAAGGCGCACCGGACAATAGTACGCTCCCGCCAGGAACGATGATTGATCCCGCTATCCGGGTGATCTTGCCATCCATGACAAAGCTTCCGGAATGGATCTCCGGGGCGGTGGATGCCGCATCGTGGGTCACTAACTGCGGATCTAATTGGATGAGAGCCCCTTCCTCCAGGATCGCCTTCCCCCGGACGACATGAATGGATTGGTCCTTGAGTCCGGAAGCTTTGAACTGGAGAGAGACGGCGGGTCGGAGTCCTTCGGGCAATAGCACGGATCTTTCCCCGCCGTTTACCGTCACGATACGGTTCCGAACCATTGGTCGGATGATGCTGCCGGAAGTGACACGGATCCCGGGGATCTCGTTTTCAGCAGATCCGTCGGCCGAGGCGATCCCTACCCCATTGAGAACGAAACTGGAAAACCCACCCCGGTCAAAAAACCCGGTCTCCAGATTCAAGACCCTGGGATTGGCGTTGACTCCTCCGATCTGGATTGCAGGTGCGGAGATGCCAAGGGAACCCGGCGTTGCATTTGGCCCCGCAAATCCCCTGAGGCTTGATCCAAGAGTGAGTTGACCGTCATGGATTGTCGGGTGCTCGGGATCCTGCCCCCCCGCGATGAGGAGACTTCCCGCATCGCCATGGATTGCGGAGGAGATGACGGATCCGCCCAAAATCGCGCCTCCTGAAACATCCAGACGACTTCCTCTCTCCAGCGACACATTCCACCCACGCAGGGCGATCGATCCGCCACGGATGGATGCAGGATCCGCATCAATCAGGTGATGGGTAAGCGTGCCCGCCGCCGAAATCATGCCCGCCCCGCCGATACGGATGCTCCCTCTTCCGGGTGTGCCATTGTACACCGAGATTTCATCCACCAAGGAGCGGTTGAGCTGCTCATAAGTGAGGTTCTGTGCCGTGAGAGAGATCGTGCCCGAGGGAATCACGACACGGCCCAGCATATTGATGGTCGAGGCCGAAAGATCGAATATACCTCCCGGTGCCATCGAGAGAGACACCCCCTCGGACAACTCGATGTCCCCGTCATGATTACTGATCTCCAGCGATCCGAATCCGCCCTGCGAGAAGATGGATGGATCAAGCAGGATTTTACCCGTCGTGGCGCTGCCATCAGGCTTGGAAAACGAGAGGAGCGGGGCATAGGGGGATGCATTGATTGCATACCCCTGATCTTCGGGCTTGTTTCTGAACCAGCGGGTGTTGCGCACATCAATCGACAGGGCTGAAGGAGCGGGAAGCCTGCTGAAAAGGAATGAATCCCTCACTTGCCGCGGGCCGACCACTGACGTCCCGTTCATGACCCCCTCGAGCGACATCGATGGGGAAAGAATGCTGATCGATCCTCCGTCGGCACCCTGCAGGTAATCCGCCTGGTAGCGCTTTGCATCGGCCGCCAGCGGACTGCGGTAGGTTTTCGTCACACCCCACTTCGGGGATGACTCGGTGGTGACCCCGTTGTAAAAACCGTCGTAAACCCGGTCGGGCGTTGCCGCCGAGATGTCGATGGGGCGACCTTGGAAAAGAAGCTTCGTTGTCGATCCGTATCCACCTGCATATCTTGACCAACCCGCGGAAACATCCAGTACCGAGCCCCTCTCCATCGAGACATTGCCTCCCGAATTCAGAGAGATCGATCCCCCGTCTACGGTCAGTTCACCGATGTTCCTTTCGATCAGATTCGCAAATCCCGTGGCATCCCCAAGCGGAGTCCCGATCCAATCACGCCCCCTGAATGTCCCTCGGATCCTGGCATCAACCGTGATCGTTTTTCCGCGAACCGGACCGTTGCGCTGCAGTGGGGAATTCGCCATCTCCTGACCCCTCAATTCGAGGTTCAGGAAATTCTTCTCGAAGGCCACGTCTACCCCCGTCGACCCCGCCGCGCTGACAAGAGCACCACGACCCAGGATGATGCTGCCCGGGGAAACCGTTGAATCAGGCGGGGATCCCAGGAGAAAAACGGAATGATCGGTCAAAGCCGACGGACGGTACCAGTTACCCGCCCTCAGGTTGATTCCCGAGTCGAGCTTGGACCTTAGACTGGAGAGGTCGTTTCCCAGGCGCGCCGCCTTGGTCATGTCGTAGGCTGCCCCCGGGGGCAACTTGGCCCCGGGCGCGAGAATGGAGGCGTTTTCCCCCACTCGTATCGTCTGGCCAAGGATTGAAATCATCGATGGCAGGGCCAACGTCGAGGCAGCCACCTTTTCACCGCTGCTCCATTCCGGGAGAATGCGCATCATGCTTCCGGCAGCGATCTCGATATTTCCCGTCGTCCCGCCGATGAGGCCACTGTTGTAGAAATAGGGAGTCACGATAGCCGAAGGTTTGTTGCCCGAGACCTGCGCATTGAATGCGGACTGAAGGTCGAATCGTCCGTTTTGCGAGACTGAAGTTGAACTCTCCAGGATTCCCGAATGCGTGATATCGCGGCCCGCCAGCACGGCATTTCCCCTGAGCGTCTCGATGATTCCGCCATTGATCACCGTGCCGACCTTATTACCGTCCCCGTCTCTCATCGCTCCCGATTCATCAGCAACCCTGCCAATGTAGACATCAAGCCCCCGCAAACTCGGATCTTCCGAGGGATGCGAATTCACACCCACCTGGAGTCCTGCTGCCAGGATGGTTTGTCCATTCGGGGTCGAGATGGTGCCTTGGTTGATGACGCTTGGCCCGATCAGCATCACTCGTCCTCCGGTACCGGCTGCCGTCGATGCCGAGTTGATCATGGCACCCTTTTCGACTTTCACCCCGCCCAATGCCGAGGCGAGCACCGGGGTTCCATTTCCCGGATCGAAGATTTCGGAATAGCTGGGGGACTTATCTGTCTTTAGAGCCGAGAACAGAAACTGATAATCGGTGTTGTTGAGGATGCCCCTGCCCTCGATTCCCTGGTGAGGATCCCCTGCGAAGTAGGGGTTGATCGGGAGTGAGGAAGCGACGAGCCCGCGGGTGTTCACCTGGGAGCCGTTGTGGAAAATGATGCCGTTCTGATTGAGGATGTAGACCTGACCTTGTGCCGTGATGGATCCGTGGATTTCGCTCGGGGCGGTTGTTCCCATCACCTTGTTGAAGGCAATCCACTTGCCTGCATCGGATC
>JBEAOJ010000103.1:0-3863 GCA_041164985.1 Verrucomicrobiota bacterium
TGTATTGCTCCACCCTCCGTACTGGGGTGGTAGATCCCTCCATGGCGCTCCTGTACGAAGAATCCAAAACACCGCATTGAGGAACCTTCGATTATCCTCCGCTCGCCCTCCCCAAACACCAGCCCTGCCTGGCAAATGTGGCTCCAGTAACTTCCAAACTCGATCAGTTATGTCGTGACGATGAAGGGCGCTCTTTTTGTTCATCCGCTCCCTCTATCAATAATCCTATCTCGTGACGTCACTATTTAAAGTTCTAGCCTGAAAGCTCCGCTTTCAGCGCCTCCAGCTCTTCCCATCGTGCCATGGTCTTCTCGATGGTCTGGTGGATTTGGTTGAGTTCCTGTTCCACCCGCTGGAACTCGCCATCCTTTTTCTGGTAGAGGGCCGGGTCGGCGAGTCGTTCGGAGAGTTCCGCCTGCTTGGCTTCGAGTTCCTCGATCTTGCCGGGAAGTTCGTCGAGTTCTCGTTGTTCGCGATTCAGGAACTTGCGTCCCTTCTCGATTTTCACCCCTTTTTGCGGTGGAGCGGAGGGCTGGGGAGGGGCGGCGATTTTCGCGGCTTCCGCCACCTTGCGCTGGCGCAGCCAGTCCTCGTAGCCGCCGGTGTACTCGGTGAACCGGCCTTCCCCCTCATGGACGATCGTGCCGGTTACCACGTTGTCAAGGAAGGCGCGGTCGTGGGAGACAAGCAGCAGCGTTCCCTCGTAGCTTACGAGGAGTTCCTCGAGGAGTTCCAGGGTCTCCGCGTCGAGATCGTTGGTCGGTTCATCGAGCACCAGGACATTGGCAGGCTGCAGGAAGAGACGCGCCAGCAGCAGGCGGTTGCGCTCGCCCCCGGAGAGCATCTTGGCCGGCATCCGGATCCGGTCGGAGGGGAAGAGAAAGTCTCCCAGATAGCTGTGGATATGGCGCGGCCGTCCCTGGAAGGTGACGGTCTCCGACTCCCCGGCGACATTCCAAGCCACGCTCTTCTCCCCGTTGATCTGGTCCCGGAGTTGGTCGAGGTAAACGATCTGGAGCTTGGTTCCGAGGGCGACCGATCCCGATTCGGGTTCGAGGCGGCCGAGCAGAAGTTTCAGCAGGGTGGTCTTGCCGCTTCCGTTCGGACCGATGATGCCGATCTTGTCGCCGCGCCAGAGTGTGGTGCTGAAGTGGCTCACGATCGGGGCTCCGCCGTAGCCGAAGCTGACATCCTTGGCCTCGATGACCTTCTGCCCGGAGGTCGACCCCTCCTGCAGTTCGATCTTCGCCGTACCGGTGCGCTCGCGACGTTTGCTCCGCTCGGTGCGCAGGGCCTTGAGGGCGCGGACGCGGCCTTCGTTCCGGGTGCGCCGCGCCTTCACTCCCTGACGCAGCCAGGCTTCCTCCTGGGCGAGCTTCTTGTCGAATGCAGCCCACTGCTTCTCCTCCGCCTCCAGCGCGGCGCCCTTCCGTTCTAGGTAGGTGTCGTAATCGCAGGCCCAGCTGGTGAGGTGTCCGCGGTCTAGCTCGACGATGCGGGTGGAGAGTTTCCGCAGGAAGGCGCGGTCGTGCGTGACGAAGAAGAGGGTCGGCTTGACCTTGAGCAGGAAGTTCTCGAGCCAGAGGATCGATTCGAGATCGAGGTGGTTGGTCGGCTCGTCCAGGAGGAGGACATCGGGCTGTCCCACCAGGGCGCGGGCCAGCAGGACGCGGCGCTTCAGTCCCCCGGAAAGACTCTGGAACTCATTATCCGCAGGCAGGTTCATCTCCTGCATCAGATCCTCCACGCGGACATCGGCCTCCCAATCCTCCTCGGTGCCGCCGACGCGAAGGCCGGCATGAATCACCTCGAAAACCGTACCCGTGATCCCATCCGGCACTTCCTGGGGAAGCCTCGTGAGGACGACGCCGTTCGGCTTGGTGATCTCGCCCTCCTGCGGTTTCTCCTCACCGGCGATGACGCGCATGATGCTGGTCTTGCCGGTTCCGTTGCGCCCCACCAGACAGACGCGCTCGCCCGGATCGATCTGAAGGTCCACCTGATCGAGCAGGGGGCGGTCGGTGTAGCGGAGAGTGACGCCGCGGAGTTGAAGAAGGGGCATGGAAAGAAAAGGATGAATGAAGAAGGATGAATGATGAAGGGCGGCTAAAGTCGAAAGTCGAGGGACGAGAGTCGAGGGCTATCGAACCTCAAGCAACACTGCAGAAGAGAAAATCAGCGGCTCTGGAAGGGGTTCATTTTGGTGGCAGGTGACGCGGCGGTTTCCTGCTCTCGACCCTCGACATTCGACTCTCGACATTCCCCCAGCTCACCTCACTGGTCCGCCTCCCGGGAGCGCTTCATTCAGCCACGGCTTGTCTTCCGCGCTCATCTGCAGCGAGTTCATCAGGACGTAGAGGAGTTGCTCGAGTTGGGCCGCATCGCCTTTGTAGACATCGGTGGCTCCGGCGGGCGGTTGCCAGGTTGCGGCGGGGAATCCCGCTTTGTAGGTGAGTTCCTCGATCAGGAAGGACATTGCGAAGTCGCTGCGGCGGATGTCGATCCGCTTGGGGGTGTACTCGGAGCAGATCCAGAGCTTTGCGGAGAAATCCTCGGCCTTGGCCGCCTTGGCGATCTCGGGCATGAGTCCCCCGGAGATAACCCGGCAGGAGCTCCCGCCGATTTCGGCCACGTCGGCGGTGCGGTCGAGTTGGAATAGCGCCGGGAGAAGGACCGCCTGCTGCGCGGTGAAGGGAAGCTGAAGCGGTGCACCGTTCTTCTGCTGGGGGCGCGGCTTCTGTTTGAACTGCGCGAGCAGGAACTGGATCTTGGATCCGGGGACGGCCCAGACCTCGTTCCCATTGCGGCATACCGTGAGGGTCTCGCCGAGGACGGGTGCCTCGACGCGGATGCGGCCGGGGTATTGGATCTGGGCCTTGAAAGCCGCTCCTTGGATGACCTGGGGAAGGCGACCCGCGACCTGGCCCACGGTGGCACGCAGCGTGAGGGCCCGTTCCTGGGACTGGGATCCGCCAAGGAGGACTCCCGCCATGGGGGTGATCATTCTGGAAAGCACATCGTAGCGGTTCCCAGAGGGGGCGGGACCGGAAGATGCGGCTGCGGGCGTCCCCCCTGCCTGATTCGTCTCCTGGGCGAACACGGAACCTGCCGCTGCCAGACCGAGGGTCATGGCGGCGATCAGTTGAAGAAAGGACGGGGACATCAAGCCTTGATACCCGTCCCGGGGACGGATGGCAAAGTCACAATCCGCGTCACCCCCCCGATCTTATACCAATGGTATTACCCTTGTCGGGGCATCCATAGAGAACCGTTGAGTAATACCATCTCCACTTTTATTCCGGTGAAATCAGCTGGTTCTTTAGGCGATGGGCGTTGTTGTCATCCCTCGGGTTATCTTCAGATTGACGCCACTTGCCGCCCGGCAAGCAGTGGCGCCCTGTTGGGGCCACCTACGGTGGTCTACCGCGCTCCTTCCCAGAAGCTTGGTTGATGGCATCCGTCTACCGGCGGACGGTGCCACTTCTTCGAGGCTGCGGCATCAACCGCAGTCTTCCGCACGCGTCCTCACGGGCTTGGTTGCCCTCGGTCTTCCGCTAGCCATCACCAAAAGTCCCTTCGCCGATTCCACCAGTCTAATCATGGAAATGGTATCATTACCATGAGGCTCGCAACTCGCTTCACTCGGGCTGCCTTCGACACTCTAAACTGCTCATCCCTTTCGCAGGTTTCATCTCTTTCATTTTCGAAGTTCGGGTTAAATCAGCCAACACACCTAAGGAAACGCTGATTAAATCCCATGATGGCCGCTGAAGGGGCAGTTGCTGATTTTTGAAGGCGCGAGCGCTGGGCGATACCCGCAGCGGTCTCGCCCAAGCTAGCAACGCCGCAAAAATCGACAAATG
>JBEAOJ010000104.1:0-3020 GCA_041164985.1 Verrucomicrobiota bacterium
CCGAGGGATCGCGCCATTCTCCCTTTGCGGCGAGGCGCAGGCGGATTTCCACACTTTTTCCCGCCGGAATCGAGAGATCGTAGCGGGCGGCGGCCTTGGTGCCGGTCATGGCCGGATTCACCGCGTCGGCCTTGCCGTGGATCACCGCGTCATGGAATGCGTCCTTGGTGTGTTTCTTCCTGGAGGGTGATCCGTAGAGGCGCTCGCAGTTGGTCTCGTTGTGGGTGAAGAGAAACCCCGGCGCCTTTCCGTCCGGAGCGTCTCCGCACGCGAGCAGATACTCACCCATCGCGGCATGGCGGGCCGAGAGCACTCCCGGCGAGGCGATGGAGATCTCCGGCTCCTCCAGGCACTCCTCGCTGATCTTCCCCCAGGCCCAGGTGTTCCGGTACCAGAGAGTCGGCAGAAGAACGAGCGTCGCCTCCTCGGGGCCGCGGTTGGAAACCGTGATCCGGATCAGGATGTCCTTGATCGACTCCTTCGCATACTCCACCTGAACGTCGAAGTATCGGTTCCCGTCGAAAATTCCCGTGTCGAGCAGTTCGTATTCGGGAAGATCGCGGCTGCGTCCGGCATTCTCCGAGACAAGCTTGGCATAGGGAAACTCTGCCTGCGGGTATTTGTAGAGACCTTTGCAGTAGGAATGGGTCGGCGTGGCATCAAGATAGTAGTAGAGCTCCTTGACGTCCTCGCCGTGGTTGCCTTGCGGACCGGTGAGACCGAAGAGGCGCTCCTTGAGGATCGGGTCTTTTCCATTCCAGAGGGCGAGACCGAAGCAGAGCCTGCCGAACCGGTCACTCAATCCCATCAGACCATCCTCACCCCACCGGTAGACACGGCTGCGAGACTGATCAAAGGTGAAGGAGGTCCAGACATCGCCGTCAGCGGAGTAATCCTCGCGCACGGTACCCCACTGACGCTCCGAGAGATAGGTGCCCCAGAGCTTCCAGAAGCGTTCGCGCCTCGCATCCTCGCCGAGACGGATTGCTTCGGCGGTGGGTTCCGATGTATTGGGGCGGCTCATGCGAAAAATCAGGATTTCAGAAATTTGCGGAGACGGTCGAGGGCCGATTGCGTCACCACCTGCTTGAAGGTGAGACGATCCGCGGGCCTGGTTTCCTTCCAAACCTCCGTCCCGCCCCCATCTCGTGCAAGCGCCAGCCAGACGGTGCCGACGGGTTTTTCGGGAGTTCCCCCACCCGGGCCTGCAATCCCGGTGGTGGCCAGCGCAAAGGTGGCACCGCTTTTACGAAGCGCTCCCTCGGCCATGGCACGGACCACCCCCTCGCTCACGGCTCCATGGGTGGCAATGAGATCAGGAGGCACGCCCAGCAGATCCGTCTTGGAGCGGTTGCTGTAGGTGACAAATCCTTCAAGGAAGACGGCCGAGGCTCCGGGAACATTGGTGAGACGGTTGGCGAGCAATCCTCCGGTGCACGACTCGGCAGTCGCCAGCGTGGCCCCCTTCTGTCCGAGAAGATGAACCACGATCTCCTCCATCGATTCATTCTCATCCGAGACCAAGTGGTCACCGACTGCCGCCAAGACGGATGGCTCCACCTCATCGAGAATCTCCTTGGGACCGATCAGTCGGAAATCGACCTCATTGGGTCGGGCGCAGTAGCCGACCTCCAGATCACCCCTCTTGGTGAGTTCCATGCCGATCTTTGCCTCCAGCATCGATTCCCCCATGCCGACGACCTTGTAGATCCGGCACTCGTGCCGCTCGCCGCCGGCAGCCAGATCCTTGAGAAAAGGCAGGAGATAGGCACGCGCCATCGGCTGAAGCTCCCGGGGAGGACCGGGCAGGAGGAAAATATGGGGCGTGGCCCAAGAGATACCCTCTGTTGCCGGAATGTGAAGACCCGGTGCCGTTCCGTTCTCATTGGGTATCACGATGGCCCCCTCCGGCGCCATCGCCTGACGATCCATGCGATCCTGCAGGGGGATGCCGCGTCTCCTGCATCGTTCCTTGGTCCGCTCCAGCGTCTCCGGGTGATGCACCATGCGGCGGCTCAGGATCTGCGCAACGGTCTCACGGGTGATGTCGTCAGTCGTGGGTCCGAGACCTCCCGTCACGATCAGGATATCGGTACGGGGAAATGCCTCCAGAAGCGCATCGCGGATAGGTGAACCGTCGGGCACGGTCCCCTGCCTCCCGATCCTCAGCCCCAGCGGGAAGAGTTCCTTTCCAAACCAGGAGAGATGGGCATCCTGAACGTTGCCGAGCAGCAGCTCGCTTCCCGTGTTCAGGAGTTCGACGCGCAGGGCACTCATGATTCGGCCCCGGTCACGATGCCGAGCCAACGGTCGGTCATTCCCCTCTGCCATCGCGCCTCCTCGACGCTGTAGGCATGGCTCAGATTGGCCAGCATCCTGGCGATCACCTCACGAGAGCCGGGATTCTCCAGATGCTCGTCGGTGAGTTCGATCTGCTGACGGGCAAGGATGTCGGCACAATCGGCAAGGGAGAGGACACGACCGGAGTGAAACGGGTCGAAGTAGGTCTCCCCGCAGCGCGCGATGAAGTGACCCGGGAGATTGACCCCGTGCACCTCGATCCCGGCGCGCGCGGCGACAAAGAGATAGAGAAGGCTCAGGGTCAGCGGGAGTCCGCGGCGATTCTCCATCACCATGGGCAGGAGCGAATTCTCATGGTTGTAGTAGTCGTCACGATTGCCGTCGAATCCCAGCTCTCCATGGAGATAACCGGTCAGGAGCGAAACCGGATCCTTCACTCCTGATCCAAGCCGACGGCGAAGCTCCTCGCCCCATAAGTCGAGTTGACGACGCGACTCCTCCGTATCGATCCATGGCAAGAGTGCAGAGGAGAGGAGCCAGCACGCCTGCTCAAGGGGTATCTCCCCATCCCTCTTCCTAAGCAGGGTCTCCAGTTCGACGGCGGCTTTCTTGCCGGCGATCGCATGAAGAACCTCCTGCGCGTGGGCGGCCACAATGGCCGAATCGGCATTCACCAGATCCCTGAGATCCGGCACGACGCTCTCCCCCTTGATCACCAA
>JBEAOJ010000105.1:0-3897 GCA_041164985.1 Verrucomicrobiota bacterium
GCCCAAGGACCCTCCCGCATGAAGAAACTCCAGATCGCAGCACTCGTGGCGCTGGTTGTCGCCGTCGTGGCGTTCTGCACGCTCGAGACCGGCCCGCCAATGTACCTGAAGTCCCGCTTCCTCGGGATCCTCTCGCCGATCAGCCGTTCCGGCAGCGCGGTCAAGAGCGGCATCGGAAGCCTCGGCAGGGATCTCATGACCCTTGACCAACTCCAGGCCGAGTACGAGCGCGTTCAGGCCGAGAACCGCATGCTCCGCGCGGAGAACAACGGATTGCGTGATCTCCAGAAGGACAACGAGCACCTGAGGTCGGTCCTCGGTTACCGCGAACGCTCCGCCTTCCGCCTGGTGCCCGCGACGGTGCTCGGCCACGACGCCGGCGCCTGGTGGAGCACGATCAAGATCGGCAAGGGATCCCGTGACGGGATCGCCCCCGACATGCCGGTCATCACCGACAAGGGGCTGGTGGGCAAGACAACGGCCGTCTCCTCGGACATGTCGGAGGTGTTGCTCGTCACCGACGAGAACTGCAAGGTGGCCGCGAAGGTGGAGGGGACCAGGGAGCAGGGAATCAGCGCCGGCGCAAGGAATGGCGGCGGCGAGTTGCAACTGACCTTTTTGAGCAAACTGGCTGATCTTCAGCCCGGGCAGAAAGTTTACACGGCGGGCGTGAGCGGGGGGATCTTCCCCTCGGGCATCTCACTCGGCACAGTGAAGAGTTTCCGCGCCCGCGAACTTGACGGCGAAGCCGTCCTCGAGCCCGCCGCCGATACGGCCAGCCTCGAGGAGGTCTTCGTCATCACCGGGGCGAAATGAGGCATACCGTCCTGTTCCTGATCCTTCTGGTCCTGCTCCCCGTCTCGGTGGCGGTGCAGGACCTGCTCCCCGGGATCCCACCCGCGCAGGAGCGCCTGCTCCTGCTTCCGGTGGTCTTCGCTTTCGGCGTGCTGGCGCTGCCTCTCGTGCCGGCCCTCTGGTTCGCCCTGCTGACCGCGATCGTGCAGGGGCTCTCCCTGCTTCATGTCCAGTCGGGCCAGGCCGAGATGGGACTCACCGTGCCGGTTGTGTTCTTCCTGGGTTGGGCGATCGTTCTCCAGATGGCAAGCGAGGCGACACACGGCATGCGCTGGGAACTCCATGCCCTGGGAAGCGCCCTGGTCACCCTGACGCTGCTGGGCGGGGAGTTCCTGCTGCTCTGCGCCAGGAGGGGAGGTTTTCCGCTAGATGCCGCGGTGCTGCTGAAGCTTGCCGTCCCAACGGCGGGCGCCCTCCTGCTCGCCCCTCTGCTCTACCTGCTCCTGCGATCCCTTGTCCCCCTGGCTCCGTCCGCGGCCGAGCCGCCGGCCGCACCCAGACATTCCGGCTTCGGCCTCTGAAACCGACAAGGCCATGAGACAGGAAGAGACACTCCGCAAGATCCTGATCCTGGGAGGTATCCTTGCCGCCGCGCTTCTCCTGCTCATCGCGCGGATGTGGTACGTGCAGATCGTGAAGGGCCCCGCCTACAAGGCCAGGATCAAGGGGCACTCCCAGCTCACCGTCCGCCTGCCCGCCGTGCGCGGCGAGATCTGCGACCGCAACGGCGTGCCGCTTGTCGAGAACCGCGCCAGCATGGAGGTCGAGTTCTACCTTCCCGACATCGTCCGCGCGTGGAGGGAGGAGCACGGCTCGGTTCCCAAGCGGAAGTACTGGGGTCTCGACCACGGGATGCGCGCGGTCAAGGAAGAGGCTGACATCGTGAAGATCGTCAACGAGTCGATCGTCCCGCGCCTCGAGAAGCTCGGGCTCGCCGGCGACTACAACACCCGCAAACTGCAGGTGCACTTCCGTGACAACGCCGAGGTCCCCTTCGTCTACCGCCAGGATCTCGACTTCGAGACGATGGCACGCTTCAGCGAGAACAACCTCGACCTTCCCGGCGTCACCGTCACGCTCAAGCCAGTCCGGCACTACGTCTACGGCGCGCTCGCGCCGCATCTTTTCGGTTACGTCGGCGTCCCCAAGGAGATCGACAAGGAAGAGGCCTCGCGCTTCAGCTTCTACCAGCCCGACATCGAGGGGAAGGCCCAGATCGAGGAGGCCTTCGACGACGTGCTCCGGGGCACCCCCGGAACACGATTCCTCCAGCGCAACGCGCGCGGCGTAATCGACGGCGAGACCTCGCGGATCGAGCCGAAGCAGGGCGCCACGGTCTTCCTGACCATCGACGCGCGCATCCAGTACATCGTCGAGAAGGCGCTCCGCGTCGTCGGTCGCGGCGCCGCCGTCGTCCTCGACCCGAACACCGGCGAGATCCTCGCGATGGCCTCGGTCCCCTCCTTCGATCCCAACAGCTTCGTCCCCTCCATCTCCAAGTCCGAGTGGGAAAAGCTCTCCAAGGACAGCACCGACCCGCTCATGAACCGGGCCATCAACGCCTACGCTCCCGGCTCCATCTTCAAGCTCTGCACCGCGCTGGCAGGCATCCGGGCCGGGGTCGGCACCAAGGACTACGACTGCACGGGCGGCGTCCAGTACGGCGACAAGTTCATGAAGTGCTGGGTGCTCACGGCCAAGCCGCAGAAGCCGCCCCACGGCCATCAGGATCTCAGCGAGGCCATCAAGAACTCCTGCAACGCCTACTTCTTCCAGTATGGCAACGCCGCCGGGATCGACCAGATCGACGCCGTCGGCGGGATGCTCGGTCTCGGCCAGAAGACGGGTGTTCCGCTCAACAACGAGGCGACCGGCATCCTTCCCGGCCCGGCATGGCTGGCCCAGAACTACCCGCGCGAACGCTGGAGCCCCGGGCACACCGCCAACGTCTCCATCGGCCAGGGTTTCGTCCTCACCACTCCCCTCCAGATGGCCGTGCTCGGCTCCGCCGTAGCCAACGGGGGAACCGTCTACCAGCCGCACCTGGTGGAGAAGGTCGTCGCCCAGGACGGCACCATCCTCAAGGAGGAGCCCGTCAAGGTGCGCGGCGACATCACCAAGGAGGGAGGCTTCACTCCCGAGCAGATCGAGAAGGTCCGCAAGGGGATGTGGAAGGTGGTCAACGCCGACGGCGGCACCGCGGCCAAGGCCCGGCTCAAGGGGACCGTCGTCGCGGGGAAGACAGGAACCGCGCAGTTTTGGCGCGGACGCGAGAAGGACAACCACACCTGGTTCCTCTGCTTCGCCCCCTACGACAAGCCCCGCTACGCCGTCTGCGTCTTCGTGCAGGGGGCCAAGTCGGGCGGTTCCGTCTCCGCACCGATCGCGGCCAAGATCCTCGAGCAGATCTTCGCCATGGAGGGCGGGCAGGAGGTCAAGCTCGAGGCACTGGCCCCCGCGCAGGGCAACTTCCAGCATCTTGCCGGCATCGACTTCTCCAAGGAATTCCCTTCCCAGTACGGTGCCGACACCGAGCCCGTGCCCGACACGCCCGCGGACTCCGATGCGCCGGGCGGCGGATCCCAGAACGGAACCACGGGTGCCAAACCCGACATCCGCGAGGATGCCGACAGCCGCGCCAACAACCGCCAGAAGCAGCAGCCCGGCGGCCTGCAGAAATTCTTCAACTTCCTCGGCGGAGGCCGCTCCGCCGCACCGAAACAATCGAACTAAACCCATCGAAGGCTATTAGGCTCTAGGCATTTAGACTCTAGGAAAGAAATCAAACCCCCAATGGATCCCATACATTTCAATCTCACTTTCAAACAAGTTCAGCAAACCCCAAGCCCAATAGGCACACGCATCCACCCACTCTTTTCCTAGAGCCTTAAAACCTAACCCCTAATCAACCCACAATCACCATGAGCATCATCGACACCGTCAAAAAATTCCTCGGAATGAAGAAATCAGGCCCCCGCATCGAGCTGGTCGTCAGCTGCGAGAAACTCGAGAAACGCGTCGCCCTCCTCGAGGATGGCAAGC
>JBEAOJ010000106.1:0-2506 GCA_041164985.1 Verrucomicrobiota bacterium
CGGCGATTGTTGAAGTTGAAGAGTTGAAGTTGAAGCAAGGGACCGAAGTCCTTCCAACACATTGATGGTTCCAATAACGTTGGTCTCGTAGGTCTCGACCGGGATGGCGTAAGAGCGGCGAACCAAGGGTTGGGCGGCCAGATGAAAGATGAAATCCGGCTGGAACGCGTGGATCGACTTACGGACTGCTTCCCCATTGCGGATGTCTGCAACTTCATGCTCAAGACGATCAGCGAGACCCAACTGCTCAAAGAGAGAGGGCTTTGTATCCGGTGCCAGTGCATACCCATGGACGATCGCCCCCATCCCGAGCAACCACTCGGAAAGCCAAGACCCCTTGAAGCCGGTGTGACCAGAAAGCCAGGCGCGCTTGCCGCGGAAGGCTTTCTGTAGTTGAAGTTGAAGAATTGAAGTTGAAGCCATGAAAACAGAGAGAAGTCTTTCAAATAAAAGACACTAGATATGAATCATTGAATGCCCCATGAAAGATAAGTGCGTTGAAGTCATTGCTCCAAAGATTTTACCAACCCATAGATCATTGCAGAAATCTCCCGAGTCTCAGTGATCCATTCTTTTGATTGGATCTCGGTTATGTAGCCCAGTCGGCCTGCAATGATGAGCTGAGTCCGAAGTTCACCTGCGCTGCCTTTGGCGTATCCCAAAAACTGGCTAAATTCTTTCCGAGAGTGGCGCTCAGCCCCCTCGGCAATGTTCGACGGCACCGAAACTGCAGAACGGGTAATCTGATCCCTGAATCCATAGTCGGTGCATTTTCTTAAAGCGTCGCAGACATGGACGGAGAGATCGCAACTGCGCCTCCAGACATCAAGATCTTCAAAGGAACTCATTGGGGGAGATTTTATCCTTCAACTTAAACTCTCAACTTCAACTCTGGTGACATGCCGTCACCAGCTCTTCCATGGCGCTTTTCCACCCTGCCAGAGTTCCTCCAGCAGTTGCTTGTCGCGAAGTGTGTCCATGGGCTGCCAGAAGCCGCTGTGCAAATGCGCGTGCAGCTGACCTTGGGCTGCGAGTCCACGCAGCGGCTCCTGCTCCCAGGTCGTGTCATCCCCGGCAATTCTTTCAAGAACAGAAGGCTCGAGAACAAAGAATCCCCCATTGATCCATCCACCGTCACCCTCGGGCTTCTCGATGAACCCCTTGACCGATGATCCCTCGACCTGCAGGGCCCCGAACCGACCGGGCGGCTGCACGGCCGTGACGGTGGCTTCTTTTCCGGCGGCTTTGTGTTCGGCGATCACCGCAGCGATGTCGACATTACCGACCCCGTCGCCATAGGTCATGCAGAAGGTCTCGTTGCCGACGTAATGGGATACCCTCTTGAGACGACCTCCGGTCATGGTGTTGTCACCGGTATCCACGATCGTGACGCGCCAGGGTTCGGCATGCTTTTCGTGAACCTCCATGGAGTTCTTCTCCATGTCGAAGGTGACATCCGACATGTGGAGGAAGTAGTTCGCGAAGTACTCCTTGATCACGTATCCCTTGTAGCCGGCGCAGATGATGAAGTCCCGGATCCCGCGGGAGGAGTAGATCTTCATGACATGCCAGAGAACCGGCTTGCCTCCGATCTCGACCATCGGCTTGGGACGCGATGCCGTCTCCTCGCTGATGCGGGTGCCAAGACCGCCGGCCAGAATGACGCATTTCATAAGAAAGGTTTGTAGCAGAGCCGCCCTTTGAGGAAAGAGAGAAGGTAGGCCTCCCTCTCCACTCTAGGGAAGCGCTGATTAAATCCCATAGAGGCCGCTGAAGAGCATTTGCTGATTTTTGAAGGCGCGAGTGCTGGGCGATACCCGCAGCGGTCTCGCCCGAGCGAGCAACGCCACAAAAATCGACAAATGGTTTCAGCCCTTCGGGTTGCGGAGATAACAGGCCGGGGGCTGCGTTGGCTTGGCACTTACAGCCCGCTGCGGGGATGCTCGTGCCAAGCCGCCTTGCCCGCGGCCCATTCTTCCCGCAACGGCCTCTATGCGATTTTAATCAGCGCTTCCCTAAGCCAATCTGGAGAGAATTAGAGGTGTTCTTCACCCCGCAGGCTGTGCAGGTGGATCGTCTTGGTCTCGAGGTCGTGAACGGCTCGGATGTAGCGAACCGTGCGGCTGCGGGAGCGCATCAGGATGGAGTGGGTGATCGCCGTCTTCCCGATAAGCTTCACCCCGGGAAGCAGGGGGCTGTCGCTGATACCCGTGGCGCAGAAAACGGCGCTATCCCCCGAAACCAGATCATCCCTGGAATAGACACGGGCCAACTCGGTTTCGCTGAACTGTCCCTGCAATTCCTTCCGTTCGGCATCGTCGCGCGGCCACATGCGGACAAAGATCTCTCCGCCCAGGGCCTTGAGCGCGGAAGCCGTGAGGATCCCCTCGGGGGCCCCGCCCATGCCGACGAAGAGGTCGATTCCGGAATCGGGAAGCGAGGGGGCCACGGCGGCCGTGATGTCACCGTCCGCAATGAGCCTGAGGGAGGCTCCCGCGGCGCGGAC
>JBEAOJ010000107.1:0-3361 GCA_041164985.1 Verrucomicrobiota bacterium
CGATATTAAGAAGGTGGTGGAGCAGTCCAGTATCCCGCAGATAGACACGCGGGGATTTGACAAGCCGCTTGCCAATATTCCGGTAGTACGGGGCGAGCCTGCGAATCAAAAACACTCCCTCGAGCAGGTGCAGACCGTGCTTCACGGCATGGTAGTTTACGCCGAGGGCATTGCCCAAGGCAGAGAGATTTAAGAGCCCCCTTGCTGAGCGGCCAGCATGGTCAGCAAGCGCCTGAGAAAAAAAGCATCCGGCCGATAACCATAGGCAGCCAGATCCCGTTGAAGCACGGCTTCCAAATAGGGCTCCCACCAGGCCCGAAAATCACCGCGTAACGCTTCGGGAAAACCTCCTTTCAGCCAATGCTCAGGCACTGGCAAGCCGGTTTCGCATGGAGTCAAGGGATCGAGATTCAATATGCCAACCCGACCTGCCAATGACTCCGAGATACCTCGCACAAGGGCAGGCTGTGCTGACCCCAGGATGTAGAAATGGCATGTCCGATCTGATCTTCGGGCATCAATCTCACCGCGAAGTGCCGCAAAGATTTGAGGTACGGACTGGGCCTCATCCAGAATGGTCAATCCGCCCAACTGGCTCACTTCATGTGCTGGATCTTCCGAGAAGCGGAGCCTCACCAAGGGCGACTCCAGATCCCTGTAAACGGCTTCTGGAAAGCTCTCGCGCACCAGGGTTGTCTTCCCAACCTGCCTGGATCCAAGAAGAACAACAGCAGGGAATTGCTCTGATAGCTCCAAAAGTCTCTTTTGAGCAAGACGACTCCAGTTCATTTATTCAAAATAGAGCTCAGGACTCTAATCTGCAATATTTTTGATTTAGTTTCCCAGCAATCTTCTTCCAAATGCCTTAATCACGCTGATACTCTGAGATCTGCCGACGGGTGATTTCCTGCGAGGTAACCGTTCCGGAGTTAACCCGGGCATACCAAGAGACTGTTTTCCTGATCGTCTCCTCAAATCCCCACTTGGTTTCCCCCCCAGGAGTCGCTCGGCTTTCTCAATTGAGACGTTCAGGAGCGTGGTTTCCTGAGGTGCCCCTGACGGGTCGAGTTGAAGTTCAAAGTGGGATAGTGGAATAGTGGAGGGGGGATGATCTGCGGACGCAGATCGGTTGTAAGTTATGCGTTGGCAGTTGATAGTTGGTAGTACTAAATGGATGAGCAGGGGGATGAAGAAACAGTCGGTTGAAGGAGTGAACGAATTGGCCTATTCCTTCCAATCATTGCCGGGCATGATACGATGCATGAACTGATCAAACAGGGGTACTGTGAATGCCGTATCTCCGTGATTGGGACTCCAGATCATACCCTTTGATATCAATTGAGCACGAGTGGGCCCCAAGGAGGTGACAGATCGATTGAGCTTCGCTGAAATGTCCCCGGAGCGATGAGGGCCCGGACCAAGATCAGCCATGGCGCGAAGGTATTTTTTCTCCAACGGAGTAAGTCGGTCAAAGCGAACAAGAAAGAAACTTTCATCCAATGCTGCAATCACGGATGCAGTTGCTTGCTCGACATCCGCAATACGGATCGGTGAGGACTCCGCCGTCTCCCATGCATGCTTGCCCCATTCTTGAAGGAAGTAAGGATACCCCTGTGTCTTTCGGACGATTGATTCGAGAGCATCAGTGTCAAAGGTCACATGCTGGTCTTGTGCAGGCTTGCTAATCGCCTCGGCTGCCGCCGAGGGAATAAGCGGACCAAGTTCAGGGAAATCGAACAGACGTTCCGAGTAGGATTTTGCATCGCCCATGCGTCCCCGGAGCTGAGGAAGTCCCGCCCCGATCAGAAGTACCGGAAGACGTCTTTGGGTGCAGCGATGGAGAGCGGTAATAAGAGCTGAAAGCTCCTCCTCCTTCACATATTGAAGCTCGTCGATGAAAAGGACTATTGCTGTATCGGCCGCCTTGGCTGCCTCCCCCACCACCTCCATGAGCGCCACCAAGTCATGATCCAAGTCACCATTGTCAGCAAGTCCCGGCTCGGGGGCATAGTCAAAGCCAACTTCGAGATCCTGGAACTTTACCTTGAGAGCCTTTGCAAACCCCGCCAACCCCCGAAGGGCACGCTGCGCAAGGGTTTTTGCCTTTTCATTAAGTGATAATCTGAGGAGCGCTTGCCGTAGCTGGGGGGCCAGAAGTGCCGGAAGTGAGCGTTTCTCCGGCGCCTCAATGCGAAGCGTCTGCACGCCATGATTCTCTGCATCCTCGCGCATGCGGTCCAGCAGTACCGTCTTACCAACACCCCGAAGGCCCACCATAAGGATACTTTTGGCTGGCATTCCATGGCGTGTTCGCTCAATGGCAATCCGAACCTGCTCACGAAGGGCATCACGACCTGCAAGCTCAGGAGGCTGGGTTCCAGCCCCAGGAGCATAGGGGTTGAAAATGGGGTTCACAAAGAAAAGATTATGCAAGGTTTAGCATAATTACAATATCTTTATAAATCATGTAACTTCTATCAAACTGCCTTTTCCTCCCTGATATTCGTTGATCTGCCGGCGGGTGATTTCCAGAGGAGTGACCGCATTGCGATGAACCTGATCGTACCATGTCACTGTCCGCTTGATGGTTTCCTCAAACCCCCACTTGGGCTTCCACCCCAGGAGTCGCTCGGCTTTCTCAATCGAGAGGTTCAGGAGTGTTGCTTCGTGGAGAGCACCGGGCTGGCTTGCATCGATCCATGCGCCGCTGCGGTGCTTCAGGATCTCGGTGACGAGATCGGCAACCGTGCGATTGGAGTCAGGGCCTGGGCCGAAGTTGAACGCATCACATAGTGATGCGAGTTGAAGTTGCCCAGTTGAAGTTGAAGCGCCGAATGCAGAACTAGAACTTAAACTTTCATCTTCAACTCTGCTGGCCGCAATTCTTGCGGCTAGCAGAAGGTACCCGGAAAGTGGCTCCAGGACATGCTGCCAGGGGCGGACTGCGCGGGGATTGCGCACGGCTATTTTTTCTCCCTGATCCAGCGCCCTCATGGCATCGGGGACGATCCGATCCTCGGCCCAGTCTCCACCGCCGATCACATTCCCGGCACGAGCACTGGCCAAGCGAACGGGACCGGTCTGGAAGTAGGAATTCCGATAAGCCGCCGTGGCGATCTCAGCCATTGCCTTGCTGGAGCTGTAGGGATCATGACCGCCGAGCGGATCACTCTCCTCGTACGCCCTCCCCGACTCGTGGTTCTCGTAGCACTTGTCGGTAGTCACAATAATCGCCGTAAGCGGCGATTGTTGAAGTTGAAGAGTTGAAGTTGAAGCAAGGGACCGAAGTCCTTCCAACACATTGATGGTTCCAATAACGTTGGTCTCGTAGGTCTCGACCGGGATGGCGTAAGAGCGGCGA
>JBEAOJ010000108.1:0-3166 GCA_041164985.1 Verrucomicrobiota bacterium
GAAAATCAGCCGAATACAAAATCGCATCGGTCTGTTTACCCAAACGTCGACCGTCCAAGGTCTTCAGGACGGGGAAAAGGATTTTTTCACGGAAGTCATCGACCGTCATCCGATCGAAACTCTTGATCCCGTCAAGGTAAATGACATTGAGGGGTGGAATTTCCCTCGCGCGGACGTATTCGTTGGCGATGCGGGTCGAGGCCCAACTGTCGGCATTGACCACGATGACAGTGTTTTCGGGTGCTGCGATCGCGGTTGGGACAACAAGGAGTAAAACCACCGCGATGAACCGCACCAGGAGAGTACAACCGCGATAAAAAAAAGGGAATATCTTCATGTGATAGAGATGAATGGGAAAAAACTTTAATAGAGAGCATCGGAGGATGTGAATAGCAATATCATCGCGAGTCGTGGGATTGTTGATTTCCTAAGGAAGCGCTGATTAAATCCCATGAAGGCCGATGAAAAGCATTTGCTGATTTGAACGGCACTTTGCTCCCGCAAAGCAGTGCCGCCCTGAAGGGTTCCGCTATGCGGAATTCTCCGCACCCATTCCCACGGGCTAGGTTTTAAAGGCGCGAGTGCTGGACAACACGTAGCTGCGGGAGCGGCTTGGGTAGATTTGCCACAGGCAAACCCGTCAGGGCGAGCCTCGCGGGAGCGAGCGAGTCAATACCCGCAGAGGTCTCGCCCAAGCGAGCAACGCGGCAAAAATCGACAAATGCCTTCAGCCCTTGCTGCGGGGATGCACGTGCCAAGCCGCCTTGCCCGCGGCCCATGGCTTGCCCGGTCGTTGCTTCGCATCCGCTACGGCTTCCCGCAACGGCTTCTATGCGATTTAATCAGCGCTTCCCTAAGCCCATTTTTCATCTCAACTTCGGAGTTCGGGCTAGAGCAGTTTAATATGAGTCATAGCCACATGATGCACAAGAGGCACACGAAAAATAGAGCCTATCCGACTAGGCTTTATCAATTACGCATCCCTATGTATTGTTAACTTGGAGAGACTCCAATTCGTGAAAGTGTGTGTAAATAATGGTTTTGGCAAATCATATCACCACTAAATTATCTGGTGATCCCTTTCTTCCTCCCTCTTGTGCATCTTGTGCGTTTTGTGGCTACATCTTTTCTATAAAAGCTCTAAAAAGCAAACCGGCATCGCCCCTGACTTCGTTAGGGAAGCGCTGATTAAATCCCATGAAGGCCGCTGAAGAGCATTTGCTGATTTTTGAAGGCGCGAGTGCTGGACGATACCCGCAGCGGTCTCGCCCGAGCGAGCAACGCAGCAAAAATCGACAAATGGCTTCAGCCCTTCGGGTTGCGGTGATAACAGGCCGGGGGCTGTGTTGGCTTGCCCGCGGCCCATTCTTTCCGCAACGGCCTCTATGCGATTTAATCAGCGGTTCCTTAGGTCTTCACTCCCCCTTTGATCCGATTCGGTTGCCCTGATCCTTTTTCATTTTTCATTCTGCCTTTTGACTTTGCACCCTTCCCCTCTCTTCACCGCAAAGCGTCCGATCGGATCCCCTTTTGCCAGAAAGATGGTCTCAAACTCGGTCACAGGACGCTGAAACCGATCCTGCCAGTCGACCTCGACCCAACCACCATGAGTGGCAACCTCTTCCTTCATCGAGGCGAAGTAGCCAAGGTGATCGGTCATCAGGCGCAACACGCCTCCGGGCTTGAGCTTCCTGGCCGCCACCTCAAGGAAAGGTGCCTTCACAAGGCGCCGGAACCAATGCCTCCTCTTCGGCCAGGGATCGGGAAACGAGACATGCAGGGTGTCGAGGAACCCGTCGGGAATCAGGGCATCGAGGGATTCCTTCCCCCAACCCCGCCAGAGTGATGCATTCGCGATTCCCTGACGCTCGATCTTCCTGTTGGCGCGATTGACCCTGTCGGAAAGCCCCTCGATCCCGGCAAAGAAGACCGTGGGGTTCAGCACCGCGCTCTCGGTCAGGAATTTCCCCTTCGAGGCGCCGAAATCACATTCGATCCGTGAAAATCCAGCGGATTTGCCGATCAGCTCGGCACGGGCTTCCGCCAGCACCTCGTTCGGGGCCATCCTCCCGGGAAGGGGAATCAGTTCCGGATTCTCGATCCGTCCCACGGACTCAGGCGGCGTCCTTCTCCTGACGACGGCGCACCATGGCGGAACGCTTCCCCTCGACAACGGAGCGGTTGATCGTGACTCCGGTAAGATCATCCCGATCCGGAGCCTCGTACATTACATCAAGCATGATTTTCTCAAGCAGGGAGCGAAGCGCACGGGCGCCGGTTCCCTTCTTCACGGCCGATTCGGCAAGCGACGAAAGACCATCCTTCGTCACGGTGAGGGAGATGTCATCCATGGCCAGCAGCTTGGTGAACTGCTTCACCAGCGCGTTGCGCGGTTCGGTCAGGATGCGGACGAGTTGCTCCTCGTCGAGTTGCTCGAGCGAGGCAAGCACGGGAAGACGTCCGATGAACTCGGGAATCATCCCGAATGAGAGGAGATCCTCCGGCTCCACCGAGGAAAGGATCCTGAGGGCGTCGGCGGGATCGATCTCCCCTTCCGATTTGGAATGGAAACCGAGGGTCTTTCCGCCGATGCGACGCTGAATGATCTTTTCGAGGCCGACAAAGGCCCCGCCGCAGATGAAGAGGATGTTCTGGGTATTGAGCTGGATGTACTCCTGCTGGGGATGCTTGCGGCCTCCCTGGGGCGGGACGTTGCAGGTGGTTCCCTCGAGAATCTTGAGCAGCGCCTGCTGGACTCCTTCACCGGAGACGTCGCGGGTGATGGAAACGTTGTCGGTCTTGCGGCCGATCTTGTCGATCTCGTCGATGTAGACGATGCCCACCTCGGCACGCTTCACGTCGTAGTCGGCGTTCTGAAGCAGGCGCAGCACGATGTTCTCCACATCCTCGCCGACATAACCCGCCTCGGTCAGGGTGGTCGCGTCGGCGATACAGAAGGGAACATCCAGAATCCGCGCGAGCGTGCGTGCCAGCAGGGTCTTCCCGGAGCCGGTCGGCCCCATCAGCAGGATATTGCTCTTCTCCACCTCGACTTCGGCAAGCCCCTCGGAGAGGACGCCGGGAGGGAATCCCTGGCGCTCGATGGCAATGCGCTTGTAGTGGTTATGGACGGCGACTGAGAGCGTCCTCTTGGCAAGATCCTGAC
>JBEAOJ010000109.1:0-3197 GCA_041164985.1 Verrucomicrobiota bacterium
TATCAAATTCGCATCCCCTTACCTCCCAACTCATCCCCAATCCAAGCAACTCGTGAAATAGCCTTTCTGGTGTCATCCCACCTTCTTACCAACCTCACCCACTGAAAACAGCGAAGAACCAGAAGAAAAGGACGGAGAAGATGATAGTGTCTTCAATCACCCTTCCGTGGTTTTCCAAGTGGCATCGCGTAGCATTGAGCGATGAATTTTCTGGCATAGGCCCTTCCTGCCTTCCTGAGTTCCATATTAATTCATTCCCTATGCGTTTGCTTGCCCGGCCTCGTCCTTTCGGCCTGCGTTACGGCTGCGCGATCCCTTTCTCCGCATGAAATCGGATCAGGATCTCTACAAGCAGTTGCGCGACCTTCCCAAGGCGCGGCTCTGGAACGAGGAGGTCATGAGATTTGATGCCGCATCTCCCCGCGAGCGCATGGAGCGAGTGGCCGTGATCCGCGCGGTCGGGATGATCTTCGGACGCTTCGGCACCGAGGAGGAGAAGCGGAAGGTCCGCGAATGGCTCATCACCCTGCTGAACGATCCTCAGGAAAAGGTTCGCCGCTACGCCGCCGCCGCCCTGCCCAAGATCGGCGCGGGGGAAGAGGGGGAGGAGCGGATGCTCGCCCTGCTCCGCACCACCGGCGCGGAGCGCGAGCAACGTCACCTCGGCCGGGCACTCGAGAAGGTCGGGGGTGCCGCGACCCTTGCACTTGCGGGGGAGGGCATCCTGCCTGGCCTGACCGAGCAGAAGGTGAAGGCCGGCCTCGCCCGCCGTGAGAAACCCTCAGCCATCGACCTGGAGGCATCACTGCCGGTCGAGGGAACGCTCCTCATCCATCTGCGCTGCCGTCGCGGGCTGGAGAACTTCGTGAAGTCCGAGGCCGCGGAGAAGCTTCCTCCCCACGAGGGATTCCGGATCGGCGCCGCGTGCCCTGGATGCGTCACGATTCATGCGGAGCGGGAGTTCCCCCTCGCCGCGCTCTACCGGCACCGCTGTTTCGCCACGGTCGGTTTCCATCTCGGAACGATCCCCGACGACGACCTTGCGTGGACTGAGTCCCTCGCCTCGCTCATCGCATCGCCGCTGTCACGGGATCTCATGAAATCCGCCACGGAGGGGGTGCCCCGCTACCGGCTCGATTTCACGGAACGGGGTCATCAGCGCGGTGCGATCCGCCGCGTGGTCGAGCGGGCTTACGAGCTGGAGCCGGAGATCCTCAACGATTCGCGTCAGGCCCCGTGGTCCGTGGATGTCATTCCGACGGCCGGGGGAGAGAAAGGCCGGAGGGGATCCTCCGTCGAACTGCGTCCACGTCTCTACCCCGACCCCCGGCTTGCCTACCGGCAGGATGACATTCCCGCCGCATCGCATCCACCGCTTGCCGCCTGCATGGTCCGGCTCGCGGGTCATACTGCGAACGAGGTCGTCTGGGATCCCTTTTGCGGCTCCGGTCTGGAGCTGGTGGAGAGGGGTCTTCTTGGAGGAGTGAAGTCGCTGCACGGCACGGATCTGGATCCCAAGGCCGTCGAGGTTGCGCGGGCAAATATCACGGCTGCAATGCTTTCCGGTACCCAATCTACCATCACGGCCTGCGACTTCCGGGAGGCCTTGAAGCCCGGGAATCGCACAGGCATCGCCCCCGGAAGCGTCACCCTCATGATCACCAATCCTCCGCTCGGACGCCGCGTCCGGGTGAAGGACATGAAGGGCCTCTTCGCCGATCTTTACCGGGCCGCCTCCCTCGCGCTCAAACCGGGCGGGCGGCTGGTCTTTGCCAATCCCCTGCGAACCGGCCCGTCCGATCCCTCGCTCAAGCTCGAGTACCGCCAGGCGATCGACATGGGCGGCTTCGACTGCCGCCTGGAGATGTACCGGAAGATGCAGAAATAATATGGAACTCAGGAACTCAGGAAAAAGAGGGGTCTATCCAAAGCAATCCCAGAAAACAGAAATCCGAAATCTGCATCCGTGCCCTTCTCCCTTCTGCCCGACACCTTTTTCAATCCCTTCCTGAGTTCCATATTTATCCTTTCGGGGTCTTCCCCTTGGCTTGCAGGGCTTGGCCCGTTGCGATTTAGTCAGTTTCCGCCGCAAACCGGCCCTTTTTCATGTTCAACTGGATCATCAAGAAAATCATCGGATCGAAGAACCAGCGCGAGGTGCGCCGGATGCTCCCCCTCGTCGCCAAGATCAACGCGATCGAGCAGTCGCTCCAGTCGCTCCCCGACGAGGCCCTCAGGGAAAAGACCGCCGCCTGGAAGGCCGAGCTCTCGGCGATCCAGGACCCCGACCTCCTCCAGAAGCGGCTGAACGAGATCCTTCCCGAGGCCTTCGCCGTGGTGAAGAGCGCCGCGCGCCGCATGGTCGGCCAGACCTTCACGGTCTGCGACCACGACTACACCTGGAACATGGTCCACTTCGACGTCCAGCTCATCGGCGGCATGGTGCTCCACAAGGGGCGCATCGCCGAGATGGCCACCGGCGAAGGGAAGACGCTCGTCGCCACGCTCCCCGTCTATCTCAATGCCCTCACCGGACGCGGCGTCCACGTCGTCACGGTGAACGACTACCTTGCCCGCCGCGACGCCGAGTGCATGGGACAGCTCTACGCCTTCCTCGGACTGACCACCGGCATCATCCAGCACGACCAGTCCCCCGAGACGCGGCGCGCCCAGTACGAGTGCGACATCGCCTACGGAACCAACAGCGAGTTCGGTTTCGACTACCTCCGTGACAACGGCATGGCCACCAGCCGCGACCAGCAGGTCCAGCGCGGCCACTACTTCGCCATCGTCGACGAGGTCGACTCCATCCTCATCGACGAGGCCCGCACCCCGCTCATCATCAGCGGCCCCGCCACCGTCTCCACCCACCAGTACGACCGCTTCAAGCCGCTCGTCGAACAGCTCGTCCGCAAGCAGACCGCGCTCATCAACAAGCTCGTCGCCGACGCCCGCGACCTCTTCGCCAAGGGGGAGAAGGAGGCCGCCGGACTCGCCCTCTTCAAGGTGAAGCTCGGCCAGCCCCGCAACAAGGGACTGCTCCGCGCCATGGAGGATCCCGAACTCCGCCGCCTCACCGACAAGGCCGAGCTCTCCTTCTACCAGGACACCTCCAAGGACGCCCTCGTCGCCCTCAAGGAGGAGCTCTTCTTCACCATCGAGGAGAAACAGCAGGAGGCCGACCTCACCGAGATGGG
>JBEAOJ010000110.1:0-9491 GCA_041164985.1 Verrucomicrobiota bacterium
AGCGGCACGCCGCTCGGCGAGCGCACCGAGGGGGCCAACTTCCTCGGTTCCAATGTCCAGCGCGGCCAGTATGCCCCGGTTCAGTTCGGCTATGACAGCTCCTCCGTCGCCCCCGATCAGGAGTCCAAGGTCGAGGCCGTCGCCTCCGCCCTCAAGGGTTCGGGCAAGACGGTCATTGTCGCCGGATTCACCGATGAGCGCGGCACCGAGGAGTACAACCGCAGCCTCGGCGAGAAGCGCGCCCTCGCCGTGCGCGAGGCCCTTATCGCCAAGGGAATGAAGGCCAACAACGTCCAGACCGTCAGCTTCGGCAAGGAGATGCCCGTCGATCCCGCCAGCAACGAGGCGGCCTGGGCCAAGAACCGCCGCGCCGAGTTCGGCGTGGTGAAGTAAGCACCCGCGACGCCCGTTCCGTGCCTGTACCTCTCTTTGACCTGAGCCGTCTCGGTCCGCAGGTCGACGAGGCTGTCCGCGAGGCGGCCCTCCGCGTGCTGGGTCACCGCGGTTATGTGCTCGGTGCCGAGGTCGAGTCATTCGAGAACGACCTGACCGCTTACCTCGGCGGAGGCCATGCCGTCGGCATGTCTTCCGGCACCGATGCCCAGCTAGCCCTCCTCATGGCGATGGGGATCGGCGCGGGGGACGCCGTCATCTCGACACCCTACACGTTCTTCGCCACCGCCGGCTGCATCCACCGCACCGGTGCCGAGATCCTTTTCTGCGACATTGATCCGGTCACCTTCATGATGGACCCGGAGAGCCTTCGCGCGCTCCTGTCATCGCTCAAGCGGGATTCCGATGGATTCCTCCGCTCGCCACGAGGCAACCGCGTCCGCCTCATCGTCCCGATTCATCTCTTTGGAGCCTGCTGCGACATGGACGGGATCGGGTCCTTTGCCGATGCATTCGGAGTCGAGATCCTCGAGGATGCCGCCCAGATTCTCGGCGCCAAGTATCCCTCCAAGTCGGGAACCAAGACCGCGGGCATCATCGCGCCGACCTCCTACGTCAGCTTCTATCCCAGCAAGAATCTCGGTGCCGCCGGTGACGCCGGCGTGGCGCTCTGCCTGGACGGAGAGATGGCGGAGAAGCTGCGCCGTGTCCGCAACCACGGCATGGAGGAGCGCTACTACCACAAGGTGGTCGGCGGTAATTTCCGCATCGACGCCATCCAGGCCGCCGTCCTGCGTGCCAAGCTCCCGTTCCTGGATGGTTGGAACGCGACCCGCCGCGCGAATGCCGCCGCCTACAGGGAGGCCTTCACGGAAGCCGGGCTCCTTGACCGTGTGACCCTGCCTGCGGAGCCGTTTGCCTCGAGCGGACTGCGCGACCACCATATCTTCCACCAGTACGTGATCCGGGTGACCGGTGAAGGAAAGCGCGATGCGGTGATGGCTCGTCTAGCTAAGCAGAAGATCGGCTGCGCCATCTACTATCCGGTGCCGCTTCACCTGCAGGAGTGCTTCGCCTATCTGGGGCACAAGCACGGTGACTTCCCCGAGAGCGAGAAGGCCGCCAAGGAGAGCCTCGCCCTGCCGATCTTCCCGGGTCTCACGCGGGAAGAGCAGGCCGAAGTGGTCGCGGGGATTGCCGGCGCCCTTTCGTAAGTTTAAGTTTTTGCGGTAGGGCCACCTCTGGCGGGGATAAAAATTCCCTTCTCCCGATTTCTGTCGTGCGCCCCCGTGCCCGGTGACTGTAGCCTTCAGGCCACCCATGAACGGCTCATCAGACCTCCGGATTTTCAGCGGCTCCGCCCACGTCCAGCTTGCCCAAGACATCGCCGCCTATCTGGGGCAGCCCCTGGGGGATGCCATCGTCACCTCGTTTCCCGACGGCGAGACCTTCGTGAAGATCAACGACAACGTGCGTGACCGCGATGTCTTCATCGTCCAGCCGACCTGCCCGCCGAGCAACCACAACATCATGGAGTTGCTCATCATGGTGGACGCCATCCGGCGCGCGAGCGCCCAGCGCATCACGGCGGTGATCCCGTTCTTCGGATACGCCCGGCAGGACCGCAAGGACCAGCCCCGCGTTCCGATCACCGCGAAGCTTGTGGCCAACATCCTGGCCGCCTCCGGGGTGAACCGTGTCCTGACGATGGATCTCCACGCCCAGCAGTTGCAGGGATTTTTCGACATCCCGGTGGACCACCTCTATGCCATGCCCGTCATGGTCGACTACATTAGCAAAAAGAAGATCGATAACCTCGTCGTCGTGGCTCCCGATGTCGGCGGGGTCAAGATGGCAAGCGCCTATGCCGAGGCTCTCGGGGCCGGACTGGCCATCGTCGTGAAGCGCCGCCGCACCGCCACGGAGGTCGATGCCCTCCATGTGATCGGCGAGGTCGAGGGGAAGAATGTCCTCATCATCGACGACATCACCGAAACGGCCGGAACACTGACCAGTGCCGCCAAAATGCTCCGGACAAGGGGGGTGGGTGATATTTATGCTGGCGTCTCGCACGCCGTGCTGACAGATTTGGCGGTTCAGCGGTTGGAGGGCTCCGAAATCAAGGAGCTCATCACCACCGACAGCGTCCCCGTCCGGCAAGGATCGGGGGATCGCGTTCGGGTCCTTTCCATTGCCGAATTGCTCGGCGAGGGGATCCGTCGCATCCATGGAGGCGAGTCGGTCAGCTCGCTGTTCCGACTCAAGCACTCCTAGCATCAACCGTCCACACTTCCGAATCCCATGGCAAAACAGGTCAAACTTTCCGCCCGGCCCCGCGCCGATGTCGGCCGCAATTCCGTCAAGCATCTCCGCACCCGCGGCGTGATCCCCGCCGTCGTCTACGGACACAAGGACAAGCCGAGCAACCTTGAGATCGAGCAGCGCGAGATCTCGGCCCTCCTCGCCCACGCCGTCGGCGAGAACATCCTCGTCGAGCTCGTCATCGCAGACGGGAGCGCCGTTTCCAACAAGCTTTCCCTCATCCAGGAAGTCCAGCACCACCCCGTGCGCGGCGACATCCTCCACGTCGATTTCCTCGAGGTGGCCATGGATGAACTCCTCCACACCGAGGTTCCGATCGAGCCGGTCGGCGAGGCCGACGGCGTGAAGAACTACGGCGGCCTCCTCGAGCAAAGCCTGCGCTCACTCCACATCGAGTGTCTGCCCAAGGACCTTCCCGAGATCATCCGCGTCGACGTCAGCGGCCTGGGGCTCAACCAGTCCCTCCACGTCCGCGATCTCGCCCTTCCCTCCGGCGTCAAGGCGACCTCCGATGCGGACCTCACCGTCTTCATCGTCGCCGAGCCCAAGGTTGAGGCCGAGCCGGTTGCCGGCGCGGAAGCCCCCAAGGCTCCCGAGGTCATCAAGGAGAAGAAGCCCGCCGAGGGCGCCGAGGCGGCCAAGAAGTAGTCCGCCGGGACTCCTTTTCAGGGCGCTTATTTCATGCCGGATACCGCAGCTTCGGGCGCAGTCCCCGCTGCGGCGGGTATCCGCATCCTTGCCGGCCTGGGAAATCCGGGCCGGGAATACGACGGCACGCGTCACAACATCGGGTTTGCCGTCCTAGACCGCGTCGCCTCCCTGCTGGGAGTCTCCTTCACCAGGGAACCCAAGTGGGAGGCCATGGTTGCACGCGTTCCCGGATCCGATCTGGTGCTCATCAAGCCGACGACCTTCATGAATCTCAGCGGCGAGTCGGTCTGCGACTATGCGCGCTTCCACCGCATCCTCGCCGAATCGACACTCGTGATCGCCGACGATGTCGCCCTGCCGCTTGGCACGCTCCGCATCCGCCGCGAGGGAAGTTCCGGCGGGCAGAAGGGACTCGAGTCGGTCCTGATCCACTTCGCCACCCAGCAGGTGCCACGCCTCCGCGTCGGCGTGGGAGCCGCCTCCGCAGGCGCCGATCTCTCCAGCCATGTCCTCTCCCGCTTCCGTCCCGAGGAGCAGTCCGCCGTCGAGGAGACCCTCACACGCGCCGCCGAGGCGACGCTCTGCGCGGCGAGGAGCGGGCTTGCCGACGCGATGAACCTTTACAACGGCTCACCCTCTTCCGATAAATCTTCCAACACCACATCAAACCAACCATGAAAAACCGATACGAAATCCTCCTCGCCCTCAACGCCGCCGGCAAAGAAGAAACCAACAAGGACATCATTGAGCGCCTTGAGAAGTCCCTCGCCTCCGAGGGTGCCCAGGTCGAGCAGGTGCAGCGTCTGGAGCGCCGCGAGTTCTCCTACCCGCACAACAAGCTCAAGAGCGCCTACTTCGTGAACTACATCGTCACGGCCGACTCCGCCGCGATCGCCAGGATCCGCACCAAGCTCACCCTCGACGAGGAAGTCATTCTCCAGAACTACCTCCGCAAGGGTGCTGCCAAGCCCGCCGGCAAGGCCCGCAAGGCCGCCAAGAAGACCGCGAAGGCCTGATTCCCGAAAGGCTCTAGCGGTTCAGGCGCTAGGCTGTTAGGTACTACCGAGCAGACCTTCCTCCCCAATCTCCTAGAGCCTAATACCCTAACCCCTAATCACCTCTCCATATGGCCAACCTCAACAAAGTGATGCTCATCGGGAACGTCACCCGTGACCCCGAAATCAAGTACACCCCCAAGGGAAGCGCCGTCACCGATCTCGGTATAGCCGTGAACCGCGTCTTCACCCCCGAGGGTGGAGAGAGGCGCGAGGAGACGACCTATGTCGACGTGACCCTCTGGGGCCGTCAGGCGGAGATCGCCGGTGAGTACTGCAAGAAGGGCCGCTCGATCTACATCGAGGGTCGTCTGCAGCTCGACAGCTGGGAGGACAAGACCTCCGGTCAGAAGCGCAGCAAGCTTCGCGTCGTCGCCGAGAACTTCCAGCTCCTCGGGCCCCGTCCCGGTGGAAGCGGAGGCGGAGGTGGTGGCGGTCATTCCGGGGGCGAGGAGGAATACTCCGAGCGCCCTGCTCGCCGCGAGCAACCTTCCTCCGGAGGCGGATTCAGCCGTGGCAGCAACACCGCCCCCCAGCCTCCGATCGAGGAGGACGACATTCCTTTTTGAGCTTCGCTCAAAAAGGAGAGGGATGAAACTGGAAACCTGAAACCTGAAAAGGTTCAGGCATTCGCTGTATTTCTAAGTTGGTGGCGTTGTTCATGACTGCCACTGGGCAAAACGTCATTCCTGCTGTTCCTTCAGGTTTCAAGTATCTGCCCTCAGCTTTCGCTGCTGACGAAACGAGTGCCCGCTCAAGAGGCTGAAGGCTGACACCTGAAACCTGAAACTTGAGACCTGAAAGTGCTGATGGTCTGTTAGGGAAACGCTGATTAAATCCCATGATGGCCGCTGAAGGGCAGTTGCTGATCCTTGAAGGCGCGAGCGCTGGGCGATACCCGCAGCGGTCTCGTCTGAGCGAACAACGCCATAAAAATCGACAAATGGCTTCAGCCCTTCGGGTTGCGTAGATAACAGGCCGGGGGCTGTTTTGGCTTGGCACTTTGCTTGCCCGGTCGTTGCTTCGCATCCGCTACGGCTTCCCGCAACGGCCTCTATGCGATTTAATCAGCGTTTCCTTAGGGCCTGTTAAGACTAAAAGGCACGTGGTGGTGCCAGGAGTTTTGCTGTCAGGCGAGGTGCATAAGAGAGGCAATACCCCTGCGGTCTTGACTCTCTTGGGCAACAAAGCATGGAGGCAAAAGAACGGCACCCTAAAGGCGAGGGTTGCTGATGCGCAGGGTCAGCGTTGCTCTTTCGGTCTTGTAGTGCTGTGACTACACTCCCTCTTTCGCGCCTTGTCCTGCACCTCATCTCCTCCTCGCGCCATCCCGCCATTTTAATCTTAACAGGCCCTAGATGGCTGTTGATGACCGATTCTTGGAATTTGAAACCCTGCAGAGATGGTAATCGGCCTAATTTGCAGGTTGAATCTGCAGCAGACAATTAAAACCGTTGAAGGGTTGAAACGTTACAACTTGCTGACAGCAGGCAGTCATTCCACTCTCCAAGCCGAGCCATGATCAGCAAACTTCTTGATGGCACCTTTTCGAATTCAGGTTCAGGGGTTTCCGGATCCACCTTGTAACATTGACGCCAAATCCTCCCGGACCCGTGGCGCCCTTTCAGGGCTACCTTCGGTAGTCTTCCGCGGCTCTTCCCAGAGCCTTGGTTGTAACGTTTCTAACCATTTTTACTCCCCTTTCCCGGACCTTCGGGTCCCCAATGCAAATTTTGGGTTTAACCTTGCGGCGATGGGGCCTGCGCCGTGATTCTCTCTAGGATGTCTCTCTTGCTCGGCAGCGGAATCGTCTACGCCTTCCTCGAATCAACCCTCGAGGGAAAGATCGTCCTGCTCACCCTCTTCATCGGCTCGATCTTCAGTTGGTCGGTGATGATCACCAAGATCCGCGTCCTGAATTTTGCGAAAAGCCAGTCGGAACGCTTCATGGCGCTTTTTCGCCGGGACCGCGAGCCGCTGAATATCTTCGAGACCGGCCTCGAGTTCGAGGGGTCCCCTCTCTTTGAGATCTACAAGGCCGGCTGCGAGGAACTCTGCTTTCAGGTGCTCGGATCGACCGAAGTCGACGAGACATTCAAGGCCCGCCTGAAATACGCCGAACGCATCACCCCCGCGCAGATGCGCTCCGTACAGGCCGCCATGGAGCGCGCCGTGGGGGAATCCTCGCTCAGGCTCGAGTCCCAGATGATCATTCTCTCGACAGCGGTCAGCGGCGCCCCCTTCGTCGGTCTGCTCGGCACCGTCTGGGGCGTCATGGATGCCTTCGGCGGCATCGCGGCCTCCGGAAGCGCCAGCCTTGCCGCGATGGCGCCCGGCGTCTCCGGCGCCCTCATCACGACGGTCACCGGACTGCTCGTGGCGATCCCGGCGATGTTCGGCTACAACTTCCTCGTGACCAGCGTCCGCGGCATGATCGTCTCCTGCGACAACTTCGCCGCCGAGCTAGCAAGCGAGATCGAGCATCGTTACGTCAGCCACGGGAGCCGCGGCTCCTGACACAAGGGGAACGGGGTCATGCGCAGATTCTCCGACCGCAACGCGATGCACACGCTCAGCGAGCTGAACGTGACGCCGCTGCTCGACCTTGCCTTCGTGCTCCTGATCATCTTCATGATCACCACGCCGTTGCTCGAGAATAGCATGGACCTGGTCGTGCCCACCAGTGCCACCGCCAAGACCGAGATCAACCCCGCCCAGGTCCAGACCCTCTCCGTTGACCGCAACGATATCCTCAAGCTCAATGAGCAGGTCATGACCGCGGATGAGTTGGAGGCCCGTCTCCAGCAGTTGCGGCGGGAGACGCCGGGACTCGCCGTGGTCGTCCGCCCGCACAAGGAACTCCCCGTCCAGAATTTCGTCCGCGTCATGGATCTGCTCCACAAGGCGGGGATCACCAAGGTCGGCGTCATGACCCGTCCGGAGGATCAGGGCGCCGCCGCCGGCCAGTAATCCCGCCATGAGTCGTCAGGAACCCCGCTTCAGCCGGGCCTTCGTCATCGTTGCGACGATCCATGTCCTGCTCATCGCGGGCCTGATCTGGTGGTTCAACAAGCCGGTGAAAAAGCCCTCCGGCCAGCTCACTTGGATGGAGACGGGATCTTTCGCCCAGGCCGCGCAATCCACGGCCGAACCGGTGATCGAGCCCAAGCCCAAGCTCCCCGACGACATCATTCCGGATAAGCTTCCCAAGCAGCGCCCTTCACCCAAGGAAAAGGCCACTCCGCGACCCCTGCCCAAGGATCAGGCAACCCCGGATGTCCCTTCCGAGATTTCACTCGCCACACCCACTCCGACGCCGACCCCCACGCCGGAACCTACTCCGACGCCTACTCCGACGCCTACTCCGACGCCTACTCCCACTCCCACTCCCACACCGAAACCGACTTCGACCCCGACTCCAACTCCGAAGGCCACTCCAAAACCAACTCCGAAGCCGACTCCCAAGCCAACGCCCACTCCGACACCGGAAGAAAAGCCGAATCCCACTCCGGAGCCCGAGGAGACACCAAAGCCGACTCCGAAGCCCACAGCAAAACCTTCGCCAAAACCCTCTCCGAAGCCATCGCCGAAACCCTCGGCAAAAGCATCGCCTCAAGCTTCCCCGCATCGTTCGCCGAAACCCGCCGCCAGCCCCCAAGCCAAATCCTCACCCAAGACCGAGGGTGAATCCTCGCACAAGACCGATTCCGCCGAGAAGAAAACCACCTCCGGTGAAAAGAAGTCGGGCGATGCCGCCAAGTCCTCCTCCGGCAAGGGAGAGGGCAAGGGTAACTCCGCCGCGAAAGCCGCCTTTATGGCCTCCAAGGGAGATGGAACCGGAGCGGGTGGAACGGGTGGCAACGGGGCCGACCCCGGCACCGTCGACGCCTACCACACGCTCATTCACGACCGCTTCTACAGCCAGTGGGAGCAGCCCACGTCCATTCCGACCGAGCACAAGCACGACTTCTCCACCGTGCTCAAGATCACCATCCAGCGCGACGGAACCATCAGCGCCTTCTCACTGGCGAGGCCAAGCGGCAATCCCGTCATGGATCAATCGGTCCTCGAGGCCGCCCGCAAGGTCCTCAAGATCGCACCCGTGCCGGAAGGGATGGGTGGAGGTGCGGGGTATACCATCAACATCAACTTCGAGCTGGAGTAGAGGCTTGTGCTTTTGGCGGATAGCATCGTTGCCCTTCGCTTGCCGTAGGTTTTTTCTACGGCTAACGCTCGGCCGCCTTGCTTTCCAAAATCTCGGGGCCATTGAGGATCCTGTTGAGTATAAAAATCAGCACATTGCTTTGCAGACCTTGCGTTGCATCGAAACTTCGAAGCCTTAAGGCCTAAACACTTTCAATTCTTTTCCTGAGTTCCAGATTGATCCCATCCATCTGTTTCTGCCTATTTCCACTTTAGAGCAACTTAAGTTGAGTCATAGCCAAGAGATGCAGGCATGTAGTTGACTACATGCCTGCATCTTGTGGCTACAACATTTCTAAAACCGCTCTAGCCTTCGGTCTTTATCCTTACCCTATGCAGGCAAACTTTACCTCTTGGACGATCGATTAGGAGTTTGGGTTTAGCCGTGCCGCCGTGGCGCTCGCGCGATGTTGAGGAGATACGCCAGACCTCCCGCCCCAAGCCATGATTCTGCTGAAGTCCGGCGGATTGAAGAGCCTCATCCACCAGAGTCTTGCAAATGCCATCTCCCACCTTCTGCCCCTGATGCTGAACGCAAAAGTTGTACACCAGCCTGCTGGCCTCCGTCTGAGCCGGCAGATTTGTGACCAATAGCCCTAAGAGCAATGATCGGAAGGTGAACTTCTTAAGCGTAGTCATCAACAAGCGGATCACCGCAGAGATCAATCACCATGGAGTGGAATTCCACGGTGAACCATTCCATGAACACCCCGAGGGTCCTGATGGAGGGCCACTTCTCGTCATCAAGGCACCACCCTTCCAGTTCCAGTTCGAAGATGGTCTCATAGACGCGCTGCGTGGAGATCCTTCCTGTCTCATACATGGACTCGATCTCCTTTTCTTCCTTAGTCTGTTTCATGGCGACAC
>JBEAOJ010000111.1:0-6064 GCA_041164985.1 Verrucomicrobiota bacterium
TCGTGCTCCCCGATGACACCGGGGTTGTCTGGGAGGGGCCCGACGGCCGGCGGCTGCTTTGGTCTTTCCAGTCCCGTGACTGGTCCGACGGCCGGGCCGTGGATCTGCTGACAGGCGAGAAGGCTCCCGGCAACCGCGTGAACCCTTGGCGCGTTTATCAACTCCAATAACACTATTTCCGGATCTTCCGCAAGGAGTGTGTATAGGGTCCTTAACTGTAATGAGTTAGCGCAACAGAGGAGTCTCTTGGCTATTTTGAATGCGTTAAAAGCGTTACACCGTTAAAAGGTTACAAGGGGCTGAAGTCCGAGGCCGAATGCAACTCATGCAGGCATCTTTTGACGGCTCTTGCCCTGACATTCCCCTCCCGAATCCCGGGTCAGGTTTCTCCCGGATCCACGTTGTAACATTTTTATGCTACTGCCCATGCGATGCGACGCGGCTGTGTGCCCAATGTCGCCCTGAATATCGGCTACAGAATTATGTAAACCGCTCTAGGGAAGCGCTGATTAAATCGCATAGAGGCCGTTGCGGAAAGCCGTAGCGGATGCGAAGCAACGACCGGGCAAGCCATGGGCCGCGGGTAAGGCGGCTTCACGGGAACATCCCCAGCGGGCTGTAAACGCGAAGCCAACGAAGCCCCCGGTCTGTTATCTCCGCAACCCGTTGAGCTGAAGGCATCTGTCGATTATTGCCTGGCCTCTCCCGAGGCCCCCTCGTCCTCCGGACTGCTTCGCAGTCTACGACGTGGCTCCCGCCGCTCGTCGTTGTGGCGTAGCTTGCTCGGGCGAGACCGCTGTGGGTATTGACTCGCTCGCTTTGCCTCGGCCTCTCCCGAGGCCCTCGTCCTTCGGACTGCTTTGCAGGCTTCATCGTGCCTCCCGGCACTCGATGATCGCGAGGCTCGCCCTGACGGGTTTGCCTGCGGCAAATCTACCCAAGCAGCTCCCGCAGCTACGTGTTGCCCAGCGCTCGCGCCTTCAAAAATCAGCAACTGCCTTTCAGCGGCCATCATGGGATTTATTCAGCGTTTCCCTAGCATGATTTTTCCGGGGATGCTTTCCCGGTAAACCGCTTCCTGAGCGACCAGGCGTCGCGCAGGGCGCGGAATCCGTCACGGGGAAGCCAGACGCGTGATCCGCCGGCATCCGCCCATGTGACCGGTGCTTCCTTCATCCGGTAACCGAGCACTTCCGCGAGTTTGAGGATCTCCACATCGAAGGCGAATCCATCGAGTTCGGATCGGGTGAAGATCGCCTTGGCCGCGTCGTGCCGGAAGAGTTTGCACCCGCACTGTGTGTCGGCGTAGCCGGTGAGGCCGCCGAGTTTCAGGGCCCTGTTGAAGGCCCACCCGGATAGGCGTCTCATCGGGGGCTGCTTGATCACGATGTTGCTTCCGGGAAGGCGTCGGCTGCCGAGGATCCCGTCGATTTCGGGCTGCCGCTCCATCATGGAGACAAGCTCCTCGAGGCACCCGACCGGAACGCTCAGGTCGGCGTCCGTGAAGAGGATGATCTCTCCCCGGGCGGCCGTGATCCCGAGGCGCACGGCCATTCCCTTCCCGTTGCCCGAATGCTGGATGATGGGACGAAGGTCCGGGTCGCTCCCTGCGGCTCTCTCCACGATTTCCGTCGTCCTGTCGTAGCCCTGGACAACGGGGATCACCTCGGTGCTGCGGCCTGATCGCGCGATCCATTCCCGGATCAGCCCCAGGGTCTTCGGGAGACGCGCCTCCTCGTTGCGGGCGGGAATCACGACGGAGAGGCTTGGGCGGTCTTGATTCATTCGTTCGGTCACGATTACTTGGTCAGGATGCAGACTCGCCGAAGCATGCCCAGCGTCAAGAACCTGATTTCTCCTCTTGGTGCGGCGATCCTGATCGAAGGATCGATCCTGCTGCTTGCCGCCCTGCATCGCCTGTGGGATCTCGACGTCAAGCCGGCCCATTTCGACGAGGGGATCAACGGGTGGTTCGTCGATCAGATGAGGGAGGCCGGTTTCTACCGTTATGATCCGGAGAACTATCACGGGCCGCTCTATTTCTACGGTCTCTTCGTCTTTCTCACCCTCTTCGGGCGGAATCTCTGGGCCCTGCGCCTGCCTGCCGTTCTCTCCAGCATCGCCGCGGTCTGGATGACACTGCGCTTCGAGAGGTTTGTCGGGGCGCGGGCCGCCCGTCTCGGGGCGATGGCTTTGGCACTTTCCCCTGCGGCTGTCTTCTACGGAAGGTATGCCATCCACGAGCCGTGGTTCGTTTTCGCCCTCATGCTCACGACATGGGGGGTGCTGGGGCTCTGGAGCGAGGGGGGGAAGCGTGATCTGATCGCGACGTTTACCGGAGTGACGCTGCTGCTTCTGCTCAAGGAGACCGGGGTGATTCATCTCGTCTGCATGGCGCTGGCGGCCGGTTGTCTCGTGATCTGGCAACGCGTTGTTCGTTCATTCCCGGCGCTCCCCCTTGCCGGGCGTGGATGGAGTGGACGGGACCTTGCCTGGTGCTGCGCTTTTTCTCTGCTGGCACTTATCTTTTTCTATTCCGGTACTTTCCTGAACTGGCAGGGCCTTCCTGATTTCTTCAAGGCCTACCTCAAGTGGTTCGAGACCGGAACCGGGGCAGGCGGGCATGAGAAGACGGATTTCCAGTTCGGCACGCTCGGGTTCCTCAACTGGTACTGGCTCTCGCTGATGGGCCGCTACGAGTGGCCCGCCCTTCTCGGCCTGCTCTATGCGGTGAGGTTGGCGTGGCCCTCTCCTGCGCTCCTGCGCTATCTCGCAATCACGGCTCTCGGGGTGCTGGCAGCCTACTCGGTCATCCCTTACAAGACCCCTTGGTGCATCCTCTCGATCCTTTGGCCGTTCCTGCTGCTCTTCGGTTGCGCCATCGACGAGGGGTTGAAGTCCCCGCGGTTGCGCATTCCATCCGCCGTCGCCTGCCTGCTCCTGCTGGCAGTCTCACTCATCATCACGGTGCGGTTGAACTTCCGTCACTTCACCGATCCCAAGGAACCTTATGTCTATGTGCAGACGCAGCCCGGAATCGTTGTCGTGACGGATCCCGTGCTCGGACTGGCGTCACATGATCCGCGCAACCATGCCATGACAGGGCAGATCGTTCTGGAGAGTTACTACCCGCTACCGTGGATTTTCGGGGAGTTCAACCGCATCGGTTATTATGGCAAGGAGGCTGTTCCCGCAGTGCTGGATGGGGACTTTATCGTGGCGCAGACCGCCGATCAGCAATTGATCGAGGGGCGAATCAAGCAGCCTTACCTTCGGCTGAGGTTTCAGCTCCGGGATTCGATGGAGGAATGCACGGTCTGGTTCCGTGAGTCCCTGTTTGCTCCATGGTTCTCCGTGGCGGGTCATGGAAAGCCCGAACGGGTTGATCCGGAGACCCTGAAGAAATCAGCTCCCTCTCCTGTGAATGCGGCACAGCCATCAAAGTCACCAAAACCATGAGGGGAGTTGCCGCGATTCTATCGGGGGTCGCCTCGGCTGTTCTGGCCGCAGTGGTGGTTGCGTGGACATGGGGAGGATTGCACGGGGCCGGGGGAGTCGTGGCGCTGGTTGTGGGTCTCATGACCGCCCTTGCCGTGTTCGCCATCGCTCCGGCGTCGCCCGGTCGCCGTCCCTCCTCTTTCTGGGATTGGTTGATGATCGCCATCTTCACGCTCGCCTCGGCCCGAGTGTTTTTCTGGCTGATCTATGCGGACGGCGGCTCCTGGAAAGTTCTCTCGCCGAACAATCTGGGTGATCTTTCACTGCACATTTCCTTCATCCGTTGGTTTGCCGCGACCACCCATTGGTGGCCCGTGAGTCCGATTCTGGCGGGGGATCCGCTTCGCTATCCGCCCGGGAGCGATCTCTTCAACGCACTCCTGCTGACGGGAGGCGTGCCTGTTACGCAGGGGCTCATCTGGTGCGGAGTCGTCGGTGCCGCGCTTGCCGGGTATGCTCTCTGGCGCTGGGGAGGCGCGGTCGCCTTGGCCACCTTTCTTTTCAACGGCGGCGTTGCCGGATTCCTTGTGCTGAAAACGGGGTGGGGAAGTGACCCCGATGCGGTAATCGAATGGAAGAATCTCTTTCTGACTCTTTATGTCACCCAGCGGGGATTCCTCTTTGCGCTTCCCGCCGGGCTCCTGCTGTTGGCCGCATGGCGTGACGAAACATTCGGTGCCGGATCCCGAAAGGTGCTGCCTCTTCCCGTGCAGGCACTCCTGCTCGGCATCATGCCGCTTTTCAGTATCCATGCGGCCCTGTTTCTTGGAGTTGCCATGTCAGGCTTGGTCGTTTTCTCGTCCGCATCAAGGAAACGGATGCTGCGACTGGCGCTTCTCGCGTGGCCCTTGATGGCTTTCCTGGGATGGCTGGTGACAAGCGGCGGAGGCGGCCCTTCTGCGGTTCATTCACTCGGATGGGCGCCGGGCTGGATGACCGATGGCTCGGTCTGGTTCTGGTTTCGGAATTTCGGAATAGCCCTGCCGCTCACCTTCCTGTTGTGCGTTCTGCTTCTGCGCGGAGGGGGCGGTCGCGGCGCCGCCGAAATCGCTGGGGCCCGGGCCTTTGTCTTGCCGGCGGCTTTTGTCTTTGTTCTCTGCATGGTTGTGCGCTTCGCTCCGTGGCCATGGGACAACATGAAGCTGATGCTCTGGTCGTGGCTTGTCGCCGTGCCCTACCTCTGGAGTTTTCTCTTGAAGCGGTGGCATCTCGTGCTCCGGACCGCGGCGCTCCTCCTGATGTTCGGATCCGGGGCCGTGACGCTGGCGGTGGGGCTCGATGGCCGGCACGGATATGAGCTGATCAAGAGGAGCGATCTGGATCAGGCCTCCTGGATCCTCCGGGGGCTTCCCCCCGATGCTGTGGTTGCATGCGCTCCGGAATACAATCATCCCGTCCTGCTCGCAGGTCACCCGGTCGTCTGCGGCTACGAAGGGCATCTCTGGAGTCACGGACTTGATTACAAGGACCGCCTCGCCACCCTTGATTCCGTGATGAAGGGCGAGGCGGGATGGAAGGAAAAGGCCCGTGGCCTAGGCGCCTCCCATATCTACTGGAGCGATCTGGAGGCCAAGCGCTGGCCCGACTCCAAACTTCCCTGGGCCGGAGATGTCACTCCCTCGCTCCACCGCGCGGAGTGAAGGAAAGGAATCAAGATGATCACCGCCGAGGTCAATGCCTGGCAGCTCGTTGATCTCTACCACAAAAGGGCCGGTGCAGAGTATGTCTTCGATGAACTCAAAAACCAGTGGGGCTTCCACGGGTTCTGCTCCCGCAGGCACTCGGTAATCGAAATGGCCATCCGGCAGCTGCTCTTGGTTTACCCCGGAATCTCTTCCTGCGCCTCATGTCCCCGGATCGTCACATCGAGGCCGCCGGGGGAAGACGATGGTTCCCTCACATCGCCGCACGCCTTATACCATTTCCATGATTAGCCCAAAAATGCATTAGAAGGTGGTGACTAAGAATTTTATCAGGAAATCAGGAAAACAGGAATGGAGGGAATTTGGCAGGGGATGTCGGGATTTAATACCAAAGGAACCACGAAACACACGAAAAGCACGAAATGAAGGAAGTAATTGGACTCCATTTTCCCTTCTCTCACCCCTCGGCATTTCGTGACTTTCGCGTTTTTCGTGGTTCTCCCTCCCTTGCTTCGTCTTTACCATCTTGGTGAATACACCAAACTTGTTGTCTGGGTTCGATTGCAAAATCTGGGATTAGTCTTGTGGAATTGGCAAAGGGATTTTGGTGATGGGCCAGGCAACATCGAGTGCAGGGATGCACGATGAAGCCTGTGCGACGCACAGCCCTTCAGGGCGAGTCCATCAGGGATGGCGAGGCAATACAGGGCCTTGGGAAAGGCCTGGATAGATCCCGCAAAGGCGGGACCCGAAAGGGCGGGCCGAGCCTGGTGCGAGCGAGTCAGAAGACCAAGTGCAATCAAGTCAGTGGAAACGAGGCCTTGGAAAGGTCGATTTGTAGTCATCTGCATTCGGCGGATGAACCAAACGGGCGAGTCTTGCGAACATCGAGTGCAGGGATGCATGATGAAGCCTGCGAAGCA